>DATIOP010000422.1:0-2739 GCA_035472975.1 Gemmatimonadales bacterium | reverse complement strand
GCCCGGCATGGTGATGTCGGCTTCCTGTCCGGAGGTGAGATCAACCGAGAAAAGCCGGCCACCAAAGTCCCGGGTTATCGGTCCCAGGACTGGATCGTTTGTGAAGGTGATGTCGCCGCCGACGATGGCGACCAGACGGTTGCCCGAGACCTGCACGTCCCGCGCGATTCCCGCCACTCCGAAGTCGTGCACGACCTGGACGTTGGTGGTCGCCAGGTCCATGCGATACACGGCGCTGCTGTCCGCCAGCGTGTAATAGATCGCTTTGCCGTCCGGCGTCGGCTGCACCGAGGACGCGAACGAGGTTCCCGGAATGATGCCGACCACCGGAGTACCACCGTTCAGGTCGATCCTCGCGATCTCGATTCCCGTGATCACGGTGTCGGGCGGTTCAAATGGAGCCGGAGGGACGTAGTCGATCCTGCCAGCGACGTAGATCAGTGCGTCATCGCCCAGCCAGGCCATGTGGACGGGGATGTCATGAATCCGGGAGCTGGGCGAGACGAAGGGAAACTTCTGGATCGTGTCGACGTGGATCAGATCGTCGAGCCTGGTGACCAGGAGCTCACGATGGTTGGGCGTGAGCGCGAATTTCTCGCCGACACTGGACAGGTAGACGAGAAGCGAATCGGAAACCACCGGGCGTTCCAGGGCATCGATCGAATCAATGCTGAAGGATGCGTCGGTGCAGAGGGTGAGGGTGCGGGTCCCGCCTTCCGGAGGCAGTTCCGCGATGCAGCGATCCCGCTGAGAGGAATCCGTCCGCTCGTAGCTGTAGAACAACCCTGTCTCGTCCGGTTTCCAGACGGGGAAAAGGTCGGTCCCAAGGTTGAGGGTCAGCTGTCGGGGGACGGCCGTGCTGAAAGGGCCTTCAGGGGTGAAGGCTCCGGTGGAGAACGGCTCGGTGTGCTCACAGCCCACAGTCAGGGCGGCCAGCAGGTACAGGACGCCCTTCGGGAGGGGGCTCCGGTTCACGAGTGTTCCATGTCTTCTGGGTTGTTGCTAAGACGAACGAACTGCGTCGCGGCTGCACGCGTGGTGGGCCAAGTGTACCGCTGGTGGGGGCGGGCGGGAAGAGGAGGCAATCGATGTCCGATTCCGGGACGGCCAAATCCCACAGCCGAACGTAAGCGCAACCTTCCGCGGGAACGCCGAGTCTAAGTGCTTGTCGTTTCAGCCTTGAAAAGGCGTCCCCCGAGTCACCTAAGGGCACAGAACTTCCCTAAGCGCGGGCAGATCGCCGACCGCAAGGCGAGTCTGGCCTAACCCTTAAGCAGTGGGAGTGACTTGGACATTCCACGCGAGCCGGTGAAGAACCGGCGCCGTTTCCTTTATCTAGCGGCCGCCATCGTCGCGGTCGTGGCCGCGACCGTTGGGCTCAGCCGGCTCAAGCCGGCTGCACCCTCGGTCGAACTCGGGACCCTCTGGATGGACACGGTGCGGAAGGGACCGATGGTGCGGGAGGTCCGGGGTCCGGGCACCCTGGTTCCCGAGCAGATCCGGTGGATTTCCGCGGTCACTCCCGGACGCGTGGATCGGGTGCTGGTCCAACCGGGGGTGATGGTCGACGAGAACACGCTCCTGCTCGAGCTGAGTAATCCAGACGTTCAGATCCAGAGCCTTCAGGCGCAACGCGAACTCACCGCCGCCGAAGCGGAACTGATCTCGCTCAAGACCAATCTCGAAGCGCAACGCCTCTCCCAGGCCGGGGCTGTCGCCACGGCCAAGTCCGCCTATCGCGAGGCGCAGCGGAAGGCGAAGGCGGATTCGGACCTGGTAGCCCAGAATCTCATCTCCACCGCCGAAGCGGGCCGATCAGGTGATCAGGCGGAGGAGATGACTGCCCGTCTGGAGATCGAGGAGAAGCGGCTCCAAATCCTGACCGACAACATGAAGGGGCAGCTCGACGTCCAGCAGGCCCAGGTCGATCGGCTTCGCGCCATTGCGGCGTTTCAGCGGCGCCAGGTCGAATCCATGGTGGTGCGGGCCGGTGCGAGCGGTGTGCTGCAGGAACTGCCGATGCAGGTGGGGCAGTGGGCAATCTCCGGCGCGACACTCGCCAAGGTGGTACGGCCCGAGAAGCTCAAGGCCGTCCTGAGGATTCCTGAAACCCAGGCTCCCGACGTGACGGTCGGCCAGGTCGCCGCGATCGACACCCGCAATGGAATCGTGAAGGGTCACGTAGTTCGGATGGATCCCGCCTCACAAAACGGAACGGTGACCGTGGACGTGACGCTCGATGGCACGCTACCCAAGGGGGCGCGGCCCGACCTGAGCGTGGATGGCACGATCGAGATCGAGCGGCTCAGCGATGTGCTGCACGTCGGACGCCCGGCCTACGGTCAGGCGAACAGCACGGTGGGGATCTTCCGGATGGTTGCGGGCACCGACGAGGCCGAACGGGTGCAGGTCGGACTGGGCCGGAGCTCGGTGAATACGATCGAGGTCCTGCGGGGGCTCAATGAGGGCGACGTGGTGATCCTTTCCGACATGTCGCGCTGGGATGCGGTTGATCGCGTGAGGGTGAAATGATGTTGACACCAGCCGTAAGCCGTAAGCCAGAGGCTGCCCGCTTGGCCGCTCGCTTCTGGCTCAAGCCTTACGGCTTAAGCAAGTACTCGAACCCACCACTCAAACTGGTACCCAAATGACCACCGATGGCAGCCCGCTCATTCAGCTCGAAGGCATCAAGAAGGTCTTCTATACCGAAGAGGTAGAAACCCATGCCTTGTCCGAGAT
>DATIOP010000421.1:0-3867 GCA_035472975.1 Gemmatimonadales bacterium | reverse complement strand
GCTTGTCGGTGATGCCAATCGTGGCCCGGAAGCCGAAGGACTTGGCGTTGTTGTTGTCGTTCAGGCTCTCGCCCCGGCCGTTGTAAACACCGGCGATCAGGGTGAGGAACCTGAGATCGCTGAGTTTGTAATCGAACTGGAGATGGGCTCCGACGTCGTGTGAGACGAACCCTTGGGCCGAGAACAAATCGTTCGAGCCGGCGGCCACCAGGCCCTGTCCGGCACCGCGTTCGATCGAGGGCAGGTTGTTGGACGAGGTCAGCTCGTAGCGACCGAACGGCCGCTTCTCCTGGCCCATCCGCAGCATGAAGGTGCTCTTGGCTTCAGGCTTGGTGAATTTGACATCGATATAGGCATCACGCAGGCGGATGCCGCCGCGCGAGGTGGAGGTACAGTTCACCGCCACGGTGTCCGGCGCGCCGGTGATGATCACCGGTGTGCAGGCCGTCGTGGTCGTAGTTGTCCGGCCGCCCTCGAAGGACGGCTGGATGAACACGCTGATGTATTCGTTGATGTTCGCCCGGGCCTCGATACGAGCGCGCCGGAGGAAGAAGTTGTCCTTCGGCCCTACGATCGAGGAGTAATCTGAATTGTCGAAGTAGTAGTACTGAGTCTGCAGCCGTCCCACCACTCGCACGTTCGGATACGTGACCTGGGCGACGGCGTTGGCCGCGGTGAGGCTCAGGGCCAGAACCGCCAGATGGATACTCCGACGGGAAAGCGACACAGGCGCTCCTCTTCGTATAAGGCCGGAAAGGGCTCGGCGCGCGCGCCGAAGGGATGAAACCAACGGCGGGAATGGAGCGCTTTTCCGGTCAAGATTTGTTCGTGTTGGCGTAACGGCTGAGTAACGACGCCTCAGACAGCGCCGAAATCGCCTTAGCGGCTGCTCGGGGCGAAGTCGGCGAAAGGGTCGCGGAACAACTCGTCTTCTCCGCCAGAGGCGGGACGGGATTGAGCTGCCGGTGCTGCCGGCTGGAGGGGTGGGTTTGGCACTTGGCCCCGGATCGGGAGATTCGGGTTCATGCTGACGCTTGGATCCATGCAGGCTCCTTCTCGAATGCTTCGCTGAGTACGCGGCCCTGCCATTGAGCTGGCGGGTTTCCGCCGAACGCTGACAACACCGTGGGCGGGACATCGAGCAGGCTGGCGCCGCTCGTCGAGCCCGCCGCGGTCCGGACCCCCAGTCCCCCGACCAGGAGCGGGATGGTGTCGTTGATCGGGTGGGGATGATCGTGGTCGCTGGGCAGGACGCCACCACCCCCGTGGTCTGCGGTAACGATGACCAGGGTACCGGGCTCCTCCGCCAGCTCGTTCAGGATGCCAAGCCCGCGATCTACTGCGCGAGCCGCGGTGAGGTATGCCTCGCTCATCCAGCCCCAGGCGTGCCCTGCCACATCGGTATCCCGCACGTAACCCAGCACGAACCGTCTTCCTCGAGCGGCGCGCAGCTCTTCCGCCATCGCCTCCGCCACGCGACGGGGCTGAGTCCCGCTCGCGATCAGCCGCTCCACTCCGCCGAGCTTGAGCAGTCCGCCAACCAGGAAGCGGGTGCTGGGCAGCAGCTCTCCCGCGACAACCGAGGTGCGAATACCGAGTCTGGCCAGCTCGGCGGGAAGCGGCTTCAGCTGGCGCAACCGCGCGAGCGAATCGAGGCTCGGATCCACCAGGCCGTGAGTCTCCGGACTGACCCCGGTGCCCAGCGAGCTCAACGCGGCGACCGTGATGCTGGGACGTACCGTACTCGCTACCGGAGGCTGCCAGGCCCGCTCGGCAAAGGCCGTAAGGTTGGGCATGTACACCCGGGTAATCGCATCAGGACGCAGGCCGTCAATCACCAGGACCAGGATTCGCTCGTAGCCGTCTCGCATGTGCTGCATCCTCCTCGCTTTGTCTGATATCCCGCCTGAATTGTGCCGGGTGATTGTCACCATCGAGTGATCCGGTTGTCCCGAGTCAACCACGGCACGCCGCGAAGTTGTGACATGGTTGTCGTCGGTCCGTGGCGAAGATCGGGGAACCTTCCGCGATGAGAATCCTCTACTTCAGCGACACCTTCCTTCCCGAGATCAACGGGGTGACCACCGTCCTGGCCAAAATGCGGGACGGGTTGCAGGCCCGGGGTCACGAAGTCCGGATGGTGGTCCCGGGATACGGCAGTCCGAGCGCGAATGAGACCGGACTGCGCCGAATTCCCGGCGTTCCCTGTCCCGGCTACCCGGCGGTGCGGCTGTCCTGGCCCTGGGGGAGGGGCATCGGTGGCTGGGCGGCGGGCTTTGCACCTCACCTGGTTCACGTTGCTACCGAGGGTCCGATCGGCCTCTTCGGCCGCACCTTTGCTTTGCGACATGATCTCCCGCTCGTCACGTCCTTCCATACCGATTTTCCTCGCTACGCGGCGCACTACCTGGGCAAGCATGCGACCGAGCCGGTTCGCGGATATCTGCGCTGGTTTCATCGCCCGGCGGTGGCGACTCAGACGCCCAGTGCTGCAACCCGGGACGAGTTGCAACGGATGGGGATTCCACAGGCGATGGTCTGGGGCGGTGCGGTGGACTCCAGACGATTCAATCCCTCGTTTCGCTCGGAGAAGCGTCGAGAGGAGATAGGCTGTGCGGGTCGAGCCATGGTGCTCCACGTCGGTCGTCTGGCCGTAGAGAAGGATCCAGCGACTCTGATCGAGAGCTTCCGTCAGGCTCATGCGGCGGTGGGTAACGCCGCGATCTTCTGCGTCGCCGGAGCCGGCCCCGAGGCCGACTCGGTACGGAAGGCGCTCCCCTTCGCTCTCCACTTCGGCTTCCTGTCCCGGGAGAGGCTGGCCGAGTTGTACGCCGATGCCGATCTCTTCGTTTTTCCCTCGCCGACCGAGACCTGCGGCCTCGTTGCCTTGGAAGCGATGGCTTCCGGTCTGCCAGTTATTGGCGCTGCAGCCGGGGGCATCCGGGAGAGCATCATGCCGGGGATCACGGGACACTTGATCGAGCCCGGCAACACGAACCAATTCGCCGCGGCGATTCAATCGCTGGTAGAGGATCGGGAAAGACGGGAAGCGATGGGACAGGCGGCCCGCGCCTTCGCGCAGGGCAGGGACTGGTCTCGGGAATTGGACCAACTCGAGACGCTCTACAGGAGGGCGAGGGATACCACAGCGGCGGTCACCGCTCCGACCAGTTGGCCCACCACCACGTCGGTCACATAGTGGACCCTGAGGTAGACCCGCGAGGCGCCGACCAGGAGTGCCAGGCCCAAGGCGGGGAGTCCTGAGAGCGGATTGTCGCAGATGGCTGTGACGGCGAGCGTCATCGCGGCACAGGCGTGGCCGGAAGGGAAGGAGAAGGCGTCGGGATTCAGCGTGAGTGCCAGGACTCCACTGTTGTCTGGACGCGGCCTCACCACGCTCCGCTTCAAGACCTGCACGATCAGGTGGGACACCGCATTCGCCACCGTCATGGCGAGTCCGAGCTGCCGAGTGCCGGGAATGATCAGGAGAACGAAGCTGACGAACGCCGTGGCGGCGAAACCGCCGAGGTGGGTGGTAAGGCGAAGAGTTCGATCGAGCCAGCGCGGAGCCCGCCGGTCACAAAGCGCCAGGAGCCAGGTCCGGTCCAGCGCGTTCATTCCATCGATCAGTTGCTGCAGATGTCGCCTCGCGTCATCGTTACTGAAATGACGCGGCGGGGAGTCACATACTCGCCATTAACGAGTCACGATCGGGCGACGATCTAATCTCCGTCGGAGCAGGGAACCGGAAGGAGATCGTAGTCCCCTGTCCCCATTGGCTTTCCGCTTCGACACTGCCGCCGTGCGCTTCGACCAGATGCTTGACAATCGCCAGGCCCAAACCGGTGCCGCCCTCCTCGCGCGAGC
>DATIOP010000420.1:0-3192 GCA_035472975.1 Gemmatimonadales bacterium | reverse complement strand
TGGAGAACGTGCTCGACCGGATGGAAGGATTCGTGGCCCGCTTCGACCGCGAACGGGGCCGGGACCCGGGGCTGTACTACCTGCGAGTCTTTGGCGTGCCAGGTGGCGATGAGCCGTGGGGCTGGCGCTTCGGCGGCCACCACGTCTCGCTGAACAACTTGATCGTCGGGGGGGTGCTGGTCTCCACTACGCCGTGTTTCATGGGCGCTGATCCGGCGTCGTCTCCCCTGCTCGGCGATGTGCTCAACCGGCCCCTGGGACGGGTCGAAGACATGGCCCGTGAGTTGGTGCGCTCTCTGCCCCCGGAGCTGTCCCACCGCGCGGTGCTCCTGGACAAAGGGCCCTCGGATATTGTCACCGCCAATCGCACGACCGTCCATGACGGCGACCAAGCCATCCCACTCGTCGGTATCTGGCGAGACAAAGAGTTTCCCGATAAGGAGGAGCAGGCCAAATTGCAGGCTGTCAGCGACATCTTCGATGCCAACGCCGGCCTGACGCCGGAGGACCATCGGCGCGTCGCGTACAGCACCGTACCCAAAGGCCTACCAGGCCACGCGCTTGACGCTCCGAAACGCAAACTCCTGTTGGCCCTGCTGAAGTCCTACTTCGATAGGGTCCCAGCCTCCGTCTCACCAGTGTCTGCCTACGACGACGCCGCGCTCGACGCCGTTCACTTTGCGTGGTCGGGTTCAACGGAGCCCGGGCAGCCGCACTACTACCGGCTGCAGGGTCCACGGCTGCTCATCGAGTGGGACAACACTCAGCGTGGCGCCAACCACGCGCACTCCGTATGGCGCGATCCCGAGGCCGACTTCGGCCTCGACGTGCTCGCACGGCACCACGCCACACATCACAACGGTGAGCCGAGCAGGTGACCGCCGCACTCGACGCCAGCCCACTAAGCGCCTTGGCGTCCGGGCCGCGCGCAGCGATCAGCACGCCGGCGATGGCCGAAGGCCGGGCTACTTTGACAAGAAGGCGGCAGCGCTCAGGCGCGCCGACGTTCGTCCCGCCGCCGGGCCTCACCGCAGATGGTTTCTCCGGACTGAAGCCAGTCGAATTTATTGTGAGGCAACGGATCCTGTCATGACGCCGCGCCGTACTGGTATCCCGACCGCTGCCGTTAGATCCCCGCATGGACCTACCGCTGCGGCAGGGCGAGAAGGTTGTTGGTCCAGTGCATACGCCCATTTCGCAACAACCGATTTCGCTGATAATATTTGTTATGTCAGGTAACGCGCTAATATGCTGGGACATAATAGTTGCTAATATGCTGGGACACAATAGTTTTGGCGCGATGATAATGCCGGACTCTCAGAGTCCCGCCAGACTTCCCTGTCCAATACATGACGACGATTCAGGCCGGCGCCGAGCCGAGAACAGCGCTACCCGGTGGTCGACAACGTCCTAGTACGGGCTCGCGATCTTTCATCGCGCGCTCGAGGCCGCGCGGGACCAACACATCGGCTGTCGGAGTGGGTGCCAGGAATCGAGACAGCACTTGGCGTCGGACTCAGCGACAGCGAGATCCGCGAGGTGTCCGAATACCTTGCCGGCGGCGAGTATTGGGCCGACCACCACCCCGCAGTCTCTGCGCCATTCGATCGACCCGACAAGCCCAAAACGTCACAGTGACAAAACGACCGCCCGGCACGGCAAGTGTTACCGCGTCCGTGATGGAAGTTCTTTCGATGCCGACTTGTGCAGTGTCTCCGAGGGCGACTCGCCGAACTTGTTGCGATAGGCCACAGCAAAGCGACCAAGATGCGCGAATCCCCATCGGTAGGCAGTATCGGACACCGTCGTACACAACGCCGGGTTGCTGAGATCCGCGCGCGCACGCTGAAGGCGGACCTCACGCAAATAGCAGGTCGGGGATACTCCGACATAGCGCTGGAAACCGTCCTGCAGCGTCCGGGCGCTGACCCCTATCGCGCGAGAGAGATCCGGCATCGACCAGGGCTTGCCGGCCGGGTTCACCACCGGCCCATCCATTGGTAGTCAGGGGCGCGGTGTCCGCGAAGCGGATCCGTTTCCCCATCCCCCTTTCAATCCGTGCGTGCGGTTGTCGGGCTCGAAATTGAGTGCGCGCACCAGAACGCCTTAGGCGTGACTGGCCACGTTTCTCAAAGCCGCCCTGCGATCCCGGACGGTCGGATTTCCCGAGTCCGGTTCTGACCTGGGCTCTGCACACCATTTATCAGAGAGCCGGCCTGCCCGACGGTGCGGAAGCTTAAGCGCTGACCCGCATACACCCCTCGCGCCGATGGTTTGCCTGCCTCCTCGCCGCGAAGACCAGGACACCTCCCAGGTGATGGGCGACGGTAGGCGGGTAGTGCACCGGCCAGTCGGTTTCCCTTCTGGCCTCGACGTTCGCCACCATGATCGTCCGCCTGAGGAGAGGTTGGACCAGGCAATCCCGGTCATGTCCTCCCACGGTCCCGGCTCGTTGGCCACCCAGTGCCCAGGGCTCCTTTGCCCGCCCGGGGTGTTACCCCGGGTCGGGACGACCTCGCGGGTCGTCTCGGAGGGCATTACCCCTCCTTCATCGCTCTTATGAGCCCATGCGCCAGACCAAAACCCTCCTCGCGCCTCGGCTTCCGCCTTGTGCACGCGGTCTTTGCAGGTTGCTGTCAGCCCCTGCTGGGTGATGGCCCTTCCCGACGTTATCTCTGCGACCCTTGCGTAGGTGCTCGGACCCATACCCCGCCACGCTCCTCGGCTGCTTGTGTCCGTTACTTGACCGAGGACGCCGGTCTCACCCCACGGGAAACGGGTTCGACGCGCGGATTTACCCCCACACAGCAACTTCGGTGGGGAGCCGTATACGAGGCTGCAGTCATTCGTTTACCTTCGTGCTCCTACGCTCGCTCGACCTCCAGATTGCTCCGACCGCAGCGTCCAAAGGCGCCGAGCCGCCAGGCCTTTCACACCACGCAGAACCCGGCCGGTTACCCGATCCGGGCAGTGGCGTCGCTTCGTGTCCGACACGGACAACTGACACGGCTGGACTCTCACCAGCTGGGTTGCAGCATTGTCGGCTGCTCCTTCCCGCACACGGCTTACCGATGATCTTCTTGACATGGTTACGCAGCCTTCGGGTAGCGGATGGTGCCGCGAAGTCGGTGCAGGCCGTGCCCGTTAAACCACTCTTCAGTCCATTGACCGGCTTGCCCGGCACGCAGGTTG
>DATIOP010000419.1:0-12662 GCA_035472975.1 Gemmatimonadales bacterium | reverse complement strand
TGGTCGTCGTCGCCACACTTAGTTGGCCCACAACGCCGGCCGTCGCACAGCAGGTTCCGGCCAAGCCTAAACCCGCCGCTACTCAGGCGACCGGCCCGGCCGTCCGTGCGACCAAGGGCCCGACCGTCGAAGGCATCACCGAATACAGCCTTCCCAACGGCCTCCGGTTCCTGCTGTTCCCCGACCCGTCGAAGCCGACCATCACCGTCAACATCACATACATGGTGGGGTCGCGGAATGAGGGATACGGCGAGACGGGCATGGCTCACCTGCTCGAGCACATGCTCTTCAAGGGAACCCCGCGGCATCGCAACGTTCCGCAGGAGCTGACCGAGCACGGCGCCGATCCCAACGGGACGACCTGGTTCGATCGCACCAACTACTTCGAGACCTTCGCCGGGACCGACAGCAACCTGGCCTGGGCGCTCGATCTCGAATCCGACCGGATGATCCACAGTTACGTGGCCAAGAAGGATCTCGAGACCGAATTCACCGTGGTGCGGAACGAGTTCGAGCTGGGCGAGAACGATCCGGGCAGCATTCTCGAAGAGCGGGCGATGTCCACCGCCTACCTCTGGCACAACTACGGGCACTCGACGATTGGGGCCCGTTCCGATATCGAGCAGGTGCCCATCGAGCGACTGCAGGCCTTCTATCGGAAGTACTACCAGCCTGACAACGCGTTGCTGGTCGTGGCTGGGAAATTCGACGAAGCGAAGACCCTGCGTCTCATCACCGCGAAGTTTGGCGCCATCCCGAGGCCCCAGCGCGATGGCGACATGAAGGTCTATCCGACCTACACCCTGGATCCGACCCAGGATGGAGAGCGGAGCGTCACGTTACGTCGCACCGGCGATATCCAGGCGCTGATCGCGATCTATCATGTGCCCGCCGGGTCTCATGCCGATTTCCCGGCGGTTGAAGTTCTTTCGCGCGTGCTGGGAGACGCCCCCTCGGGCCGGCTCTACGCCGCCCTGGTCGCGACCGGTCTCGCTGCCGACGTCTCGGCCGGGGTCTATCGACTCAAGGAACCGGGCGTTCTCGAAGCGACGGCGCAGGTCAGGAAGGAGAGTTCTCTGGACAGCGCGCGCACCGCGCTGCTGGCGACGCTGACCGAGGTGGTGAGCCGGCCGCCCAGCACCGAAGAAGTCGAGCGCGCAAAATCGACCATCGTCAAGAATTTCGAGCTGCAGCTCAACAATTCTCAGGGTGTGGCGCGGAATCTGAGCGAGTGGCAGGCGATGGGAGACTGGCGGATGCTGTTTCTCTATCGCGACCGGATCAAGGCGGTCACCGTCCAGGATGTGCAGCGGGTGGCCCAGGCCTACCTGAAGCCGTCGAACCTTACCGTCGGCTCGTTCATCCCGACGGAGAAACCGGATCGCGCCGAGATCCCCGCGACGCCTGACGTGGCGGCTCTGGTGAAGGACTACAAGGGAGACACGACGCTCGCCGTTGGTGAAGCGTTCGATCCTTCGCCGGGCAACATCGATCAACGCACGACTCGAACCGCGATCGGTGGGATGAAGCTGGCCCTTCTGCCGAAGCAGACCCGCGGCCAGTCGGTGAACGCGAGCCTCACCCTCCGCTTCGGCAGCGCACAATCGCTGCAGAATCGAGCGACGGCGGCGGATCTCACGGGCGATATGCTGATGCGGGGTACCCGCACCCTCTCCCGCCAGCAGATCAAGGACTCGCTCGACAAGCTCAAGGCCCGGGTCGCGATCATGAGTGCCCCCAATCAGGTCTCGGCCCGGGTCGAGACCACGCGGCCCAACTTGGTGCCGACGCTTCAGCTCCTGGGCTCGATCCTCAAGGAACCGGCCTTCGATCCGAAGGAGTTCGACGAGCTCAAGCGGCAGGATCTGGCAGGCCTCGAGGAGCAGAAGTCGGATCCCCAGGCGTTGGCCTTCAACAGCTTCACCCGCTACCTGAGTCCCTGGCCCAAGGAAGATCCCCGCTACACTCCCACCATCGAGGAGTCGATCGCTGACTACGGTGGCGCAACGGTGGACGACGCCAAGCGGTATTACGTCGAGTTCTACGGCGCGAGTGACGCGACCATGGCAGTGGTAGGGGATTTCGACCCGAAGCAGGTGACTGATCTGGTCGGGACGCTGTTCGGAACGTGGCAGAGTCCCAAGCCATTCGAGCGCCTTGCCAACGAGTACCGCGACATTCCTGCGACCGGAATCACCATCGCGACACCCGACAAAGCCAACGCCTGGTTCATCGCCGGAACCAACGTCCCGATGCGGGACGACGATCCCGACTACCCCGCCTTCATGCTGGCTAACGAGATCCTTGGCGGCGGCTTCCTCAACTCCCGTCTCGCGGTCCGCATCCGGCAGAAGGACGGCGTGAGCTATGGCGTCGGTTCGTTCGTGAACGCGAGCCCGCTCGACAAATCCGGCCAGTTCATCGGCTATGCCATCTACGCGCCGGAGAACGTGGCGAAGGTGGAGACCGGCTTCAAGGAAGAAGTGGAGTGGGCCCGGCGGGACGGGTTCACGGCGGAAGAGGTCGAGAAAGCGCGCGCGGGAATGCTGCAGAACCGTCAGGTTGACCGCTCCCAGGATCCAGCCCTCTCGGGAGAGCTGTCAACCGAGCTCTACGTCGGCCGCACAATGGCCTTCGAGGCGGACTTCGAGAAGCGCCTGCTGGCTCTGCGACCCGCCGATGTGACCGCGGCGCTTCGGAAATACGTGGATCCGGCCAAGATCACGATCGTGAAAGCCGGGGATTTTTCCAAGGCGACAGCCCCGGCCCAGCCGTAGTCGGGAATTGCAGATTGATGATTGCAGATTGAAGATTGAACTAGCCGTGCCCTTGCTGGTCAATCTTCAATCTGAAATCTGCAATCTTCAATTATCTTTCTGCCATGCACGACCGCTTCGTATCCCACCTCGCTTTCCTCGACATCCAGCCTGCCCGCGCCATTGTCGCGGTGTCGGGCGGGCCGGATTCGGTTGCCCTGCTCGACCTCCTGCTCCAGAGCCGGGATTCTCACCACCTGGACCTCCTGGTCGCGCACGCGGACCACGGTATTTCCCTGGAGAGTGGTGACGTCGCCGTACGGGTTGGCGAGCTCGCCCGCGTGGCCGGCCTTCCGTTCGTCACCGCCCGATTGGGTCTCGGACCCGAGGCCAGTGAGACGGAGGCGCGGGAGGCGCGATATGGATGGCTGCGCCGGATGCGGGAGGCTCACGACGCGAGGTGGATCTTCACCGCGCATCACGCAGACGACCAGGCCGAAACCGTATTGCTGCGCGCGCTGGGGGGAAGCGGCCCCGCGGGACTCGCGGGAATGAAGCCAATCGAGGGAGACATTGTCCGGCCGTTGCTCGGCCTCTCCCGTGCGGAGCTGCTGGCTTACGTGGAATCTCGCGGTCTCTGGTACTGGCACGATCCAGCCAATGAGGATGCGCGGCATATGCGCTCCTGGCTCCGGCACAGTGTAATGCCTCGGCTTAGAGAGCGGATCACCGATGTAGACCAGCGCCTGCGTGATGTGGGACGTCAGGCTGCCGCAGATCGGGCCGCGTGGGATGCGGCGCTTGATGTGGTGCCGGGACTCGACTGGCGGGTCGAGCCCGAGGGGGCATCTCTCGATGCAGCCACCTTGGCTCGTGTCGAGCCCTCACTCGGCGCGGCGCTGGCAATGGCGTGGGTCCGGCGTGCGGGTGGGGTGATTGGACTGCGGCACGGCAGCCGGGTCCTGGCGTTCGCCAAAGAGTCCGAGAGTGGCGCCCGGCTGGAGTTGCCGAGCGGCTGGGTGGTGGAGCGGGGATTCGATCGGCTGCTTCTCTTGCGGCCTCGTTCTCCGGTCCTGGCCGAGATGCTACTTCCTTCGGAGACCAAGGGGGAGCTCAATTGGGGCAACTGGCGGCTCGAATGGCGCCAGGAATCGGCGCCTCAGATCCAGAAGCGAAACGGCATGACAGCCTGGTTCGTCCCCGAGACCATGCTGCTCCGCGCTTGGCGGGCGGGGGATCGGGTCGCTCCGATCGGCGGCACAGGACGGCGGCTCGCCGTTCGTTGCTTTCAGGACGCCCGGGTGCCCCGCATGCGGCGAAGCCAGTGGCCGGTCCTCGACCGGGAAGGCATGGTGATCTGGATCCCCGGAGTTTGTCGCTCCTCTTTGCTGCTACCGGTTCCCGGCAGTCCCGCGCTTCGGGTCGATGTCGCTCCCCGCTGAAGTGACCCGGAGGGCAGGCCCCCGGAACCTGCGCCGGGTGGTCTATGATGCCGAGACGATTCGGCGGCGGATCGCCGAGCTTGGGCGGGAGATCACCGGCGCCTATCCCGACGGCGATCTGCTGCTGGTGGGACTCCTCAAGGGCAGTTTCATGTTCCTGGCCGATCTGGTGCGGGAAATCGAACGTCCCCTCCAGGTAGATTTCATCCGGGTTAGCTCCTACGGGACCGGGCGGGAGTCCTCCGGGCGGGTCGAGCTGCTGTACGATCCTGAGACCAGCCTCCAGGGCAAGCACGTTGTGCTCGTTGAGGATATAATTGATAGCGGGAGAACGCTGGCCCGACTCATCGCGTTGCTCCAGTCCCGGGGCCCCGCGAGCCTTAGCGTCTCCGCCTTGCTGGACAAGCAGTTAGCCGACGTGCTGCCGGAAGCGCGGTTCATCGGCTTCGTGGCACCGCCGGTCTTTCTGGTCGGCTATGGTTTGGATCACGCGGAAGAATTCCGGCATCTTCCGTTTATCGCGGAGCTGGATGAACTGAATGGCTGAACGGTTACCCTCTCGCCCGCCTCGTCCTGATTGGCGGAACATGCGCAATAACCTTGCGCTCTGGCTGCTGGTGGCCCTGGTCGCCATGGCCCTGTTCCAGCTGATGAACAGTCAGCGGGCGTCGATGCAGGAGTTCACTTACACCGCCTTCAAGCAGCAGTTGGAGGCCGGCAACGTCGCGTCCGTCACGGTCTACGATGGTCGCCAGGTGGAAGGCGAATTCCGCGCCCCGGTTCCTCAGGATGGTCGACAGGCGAAGACCTTTTCGGTCCTGCTGCCCATCGCCAACAGCGAAACGTTCCTGGCCGAGTTGGAGAAGGCTGGCGTGCCCATTTCGGCCAAGGAGCCGAAGGTGGGCATCGCGAATTTCCTCATCGCCGCCTTGCCCTGGATCGTCATCATCGGCCTCTGGCTCTTTCTCCTGCGCCAGCTGCAGGCGGGAGGGAGTCGCGCGTTCTCCTTCGGCAAATCGAAGGCTCGGCTGCTCGCGGGAGACACTCCCAAGCTGACCTTCGCCGACGTGGCCGGTTGCGACGAGGCCAAGGTCGAGTTGCAGGAGATCATCGAGTTCCTGAAGGATCCCCAGAAGTTCACCCGGCTGGGTGGACGGCTTCCCAAGGGCGCCCTTCTCGTCGGTCCTCCGGGCACCGGCAAGACCTTGCTCGCCAAGGCGGTGGCCGGTGAAGCCGGGCGGCCATTCTTCTCGATGTCGGGTTCCGACTTCGTGGAGATGTTCGTCGGCGTCGGTGCCTCGCGGGTGCGCGACCTGTTCGAACAGGGCAAGGCCCACGCGCCCTGCATCATCTTTATCGATGAAATCGACGCTGTCGGCCGGCACCGCGGCGCCGGATTGGGCGGCGGGCACGACGAGCGGGAGCAGACCCTGAATCAGCTGTTGGTCGAAATGGACGGCTTCGAGTCGAATGAAGGAGTCATCCTCGTCGCGGCCACGAACCGACCCGACGTGCTCGATCCCGCGTTGCTGCGTCCTGGGCGCTTCGACCGGCAGATCGTGGTTGACGCTCCTGATGTGCGGGGCAGGGAAGGGATTCTCCGCGTGCACACCCGGAAGATCCCGCTCTCCGCCGATGTGAATCTGGAGACGCTGGCCAAAGGCACTCCTGGCATGGCCGGGGCAGACCTGGCGAATCTGGTGAACGAGGCGGCGGTGCTGGCCGCGCGGCGCAACAAGTCGTTGGTGGACATGTCGGACTTCGAGGACGCCAAGGACAAGGTGATGCTGGGCCTCGAGCGTCGCAGCCTGGTGCTCACCGAGGAAGAGCGGCGTCTCACGGCGTATCACGAGGCGGGGCATGCCATCGTCGCCCTGAGCACTCCGGGTGCGGACCCGATCCACAAGGTCACCATCGTTCCTCGGGGCCGTGCGTTGGGCCTCACGCTCGGGTTGCCCGACAAGGACCGCTACAACTACACCAAGGAATGGCTGCTCGGCGAGTTGGTCATCTTCTTCGGGGGCCGGGCGGCCGAAGAGCTCGTCTTCGGTCCCGACCAGGTCACTGCCGGCGCTTCCAACGACATCGAACGCGCAACAAACATCGCACGCCGGATGGTGACCCAGTTCGGCATGAGCGACAGCATCGGCATGATGGCGGTGGGAGACAAGGAACAGGAGATCTTCCTGGGCCGTGAATTCTCGCAGCGGCGCGAGATCTCCGAGCGGACCGCCGAGGCGGTGGATGATGAAGTCAAGAAGATGCTCGATACGGCCTACCGGCACGCCCTCGAAATCGTGCGATCCCGCCGCGAGCTGCTCGATCGCATGGTCGAGGCGTTGATGGATCGGGAGACGCTTGACCGGGAAGAGGTGGACCTGCTGTATATCGGCCAGCCGCTACCTCCCAAGCCGCCGGCGCCGCCGGTTCCCCCTGCTGCGGTGGCTCCGGCCATTAAGCCCGACGCTCCGCCGCAGCGCACCCCCATTCTCGGCGCGCCCCCAGCGGAACCCGCCGGCGCGTGATCGTCACCCCGCTGGCGACTCACTCGTCGCGCGCGGTCAGAGACACGCTTACCTCCCACGGCTGGGATGAACCTCGGGCCGAGTCTGCTGCCAGCGGACTCGGCCCGTATGCCGTCATGGCGGAGGGCTTGAGCGAGGAAGTGCTCTCCGTCCTGGTCCGCCACGGCGGCTCGCTCGGTCTCGAGATCATCACCGGTGATGACTGGGCGATCGTGGCGGGAAGTCTGTCGCGGATCGGCGCCTTGGCCCGCCCGTGGGGTGGTCCGCCCGAACTGGCGGCCGTCGCGCACCAGATCGGCATGGCACTTCCGCCCGAAATACCGCCGGTCTGGACAACCGCTCGTGGCGCCGTCTCGCTAGAACGGCCCGTCATTCTCGGAATCCTCAACGTCACGCCCGATTCCTTCAGCGATGGAGGCCGCTTCAGCCAGCTCGATGACGCGCTGGCCCAGGCCGACCGTCTGCTCGCCGACGGAGCCGTCATGCTGGACATAGGCGGCGAATCTACCCGTCCCGGGAACCCCGATCCGGTTCCCGAAGACGAGGAGCTGCGGCGAGTCATTCCTGTGGTCGAGGCCCTGGTCCGCCGGCATCCCGGTCTCATGCTGTCGGTGGACACGGTAAAGGCCCGGGTAGCTCGCTCGGCAATCGACGCCGGCGCGGCGGTCATTAACGACGTATCCGCTTTCCGGCTCGATCCGGCTATCGCGGCGACGGCGGCGGAGCTGAAAGCCGGAGTCGTCCTCATGCACTCGCGCGGCACCACGAGCACCATGGCTACTCTGGATCACGCGGAGTACGAAGGAGACGTAGTCGCGGTGGTGCGCCGGGAGCTGTCCGATGCCGCGGGCAAGGCGGCAGCGGCGGGGATTCCCGATGAGAACATCGTCCTCGATCCCGGCCTCGGGTTCGCGAAGAGCGCCGAGCACAACCTCCTGATCACCGACCGGCTGGCCGAGTTGGTTGCGCTGGGCCGGCCAGTCATGGTGGGGCCCTCGCGCAAGCGATTCCTTGGCAGCGTCACGGGACGCGAAGTGGCCGAGCGAGACATTGCGACCTCGGCCGCCTGCGTGGTGGCCTACGAACGCGGTGCGACTCTGTTCCGGGTGCACAACGTCGCACTGACCAGAGACGCTCTTGCCGTCGCGCATGCGGTGAGAGGGAGCCGATGAACGCCGCCCTCGCTGTTCCGCCGTTCCTGGTCCCGACCTGGAGGGACGTCGTCCAGATCCTGCTGGTCGCGCTGGTGATCTACCGGGGGCTCCGCTACCTGGTGGGCACCAAGGCACTCCAGATCGTGTTGGGGCTCGCACTGCTCGCGGCGATCTACATCGTCGCCTTTCTGCTCCGCTTCACGATGATCACCTACCTCCTGGGCCTGGTCTTCACCTACGGCGCCTTCGCCGCCCTGGTGGTCTTCGTGCCCGAGCTCAGGAGCGTGCTGGCCCGGCTGGGACAGTCCCGCATCTTCCGGTTCTTCTCCCCGATCAAGAGCACCGCGGTGGCTGAGCAGGTGGCTGAGGCGTTGGAGCGGCTGAGCCGGAATGCCACTGGGGCCATCATCGCGATCGAACGGGAAAACACCTTGGACGAGTATCTGGCCAGCGGCACCGAGATGGAGGCGCGGGTCTCGGCCGACCTGCTGACCACCATCTTCACGCCCTATTCACCCCTGCACGACGGGGCAGTGGTTGTGCGGGGGGACCAGATCATCGGGGCGGGATGCATCCTTCCCCTGACCCAGCAGCCGGTCACCGACCGGTCGCTGGGGACCCGGCACCGGGCGGCCTTGGGCTTGAGCGAGGAGACGGATGCCCTGGTGCTCGTCGTATCAGAGGAAAGCACCACGATCAGCCTCGCTGTCCGCGGCGAGCTGCGACGTGGAGTAACACCTGAAGAGGTTCAAGTGTTACTTGAAGGTCGCTCGCCGGACGCCCTGCTTCCACCGGCCCCGTCGCAATAGCTCCAGACAACCGACCTTTGCCACCTCGTCCTCCATACCGCCTGGCGCTGCTGGCCGCGGCCCTGGTCCTCACGGGGTACGTGATCACCCTGGCCCCTACTGTGACCTTCTGGGACGCCGGGGAGTTCATCGCGGCGGCCCGGACGCTTGGGATTCCCCATCCGCCGGGTACGCCGCTTTTCACCCTGATCGCCCACGTGTGGGGGACCCTGGTGCCAGTGGGCGAGTATGCCGTCCGCCTCAACCTGCTGAGCGCCCTGCTGAGTGCCGCGGGCGCGGGTTTCTTCTTCCTTGTGGTTCACGAGAGCCTCGCCAAGGAGGCTGATGAATCAGCCGGCGGGCGGCTGCTCAGGGTCGGGGGCTCATTCGCCGCGACCATGATTGCGGCATTCACCTTCACCGTCTGGCAGAACTCGAACGAGACCGAGGTGTATGCCATCGCCACCTTCACCATCGCGGCCATCTGCTGGGCCTGCATGGTCTGGCGGAGGCAGCGGAGAACCGCCACGGCGAGTCACACTCTCCTGCTCATTCTCTACCTGGCCGGCGCATCCATAGGCAATCACCTCCTGGCGCTTCTCGCCGGCCCGGCCGTGGTGGCATTCCTCTGGGCGATGATCGTCATCGAGCCCGCGGCCGACCCCGATCAGAGAGCGGTTGAGCAGGCTCAGCTGGCGGTTGTAGCAGGAACCTGGGCGCTTCTGATCGGCGGAGGGCTGGGGAGTAGTGCACTCACGGTCGTCGGGGCACTGTGCTACCTCGTGGCCTTGGTCGTGGCGTTTCGTGCCCGGATGATCCCATTCGCGCTCGTGGCCCTTGCGGTCGCAGCGGTGGGAGTGACGAGCTACCTGTTCCTTTATATCCGCTCGGGGCAGCACCCCCCGATCAACGAGGCCCAACCGGACAACTGGAACGCCCTGCTCGCGGTGATCCGTCGTCAGCAGTACCCGGTGCGCACCCCGTGGGATGATCCCACCGTTCTCCATGGGCCTGATAATCCAGGCCGCACCCCGACCGTGCTCTTGCTGCAGCTGGTGAACTACCTGCAGTACTATGACTGGCAGTGGGCCAACGGCGTCAGGAAGATCCTTCACATCGGCGCAGTTGCCTTCCCGGTCCGCACCTTCTTCACGATCCTCTTCACGGGTCTGGGCCTCCGCGGGCTGTTCCATCATCACCGGACCGACCGCGCGGGATGGTGGCTTCTCTTCACGTTGTTTCTCACCACCGGCCTGGTGCTCATGTTGTACATGAACTTCAAGCCGGGATACTCCCTGGGGTTCGATCTCTTTCCCAGAACGGGCGATCACGAGGTTCGGGAGCGGGACTACTTCTTCGTGGTGAGCTATGTGGTGTGGGGACTCTGGGCGGGGATGGGACTGGGGACGCTGGCTCGGACGCTGATCGAGCGCTGGAGAGTGCCTGCGTTCGCCGGCGCCGGCATTCTCGCCTTCTCGCTCCTTCCGTTTGCCGGCAACTTCACCGCCGCTTCTCGCCGTCACGGTCCCGATGCGCGGCTCGCGGCCGATTTCGCGTACGACCTCCTCAACACTGTTCCCCCGTACGGCGTTCTTTTCACCTACGGGGACAACGACACCTTCCCGCTCTGGTGGGCCCAGGAGGTGGAAGGTGTGCGACGGGATGTAACGGTGGTTTGCCTCGCTCTGGCGCAGACCGACTGGTACATGCGCCAGCTCCGGGACAACCCGACCCGTTCCTTCGACGAGTCGCGCGCTCCCGCCATCTGGCAAGCCCGGAATCCCAAGGAGCCGGATTGGCCGGCGCATACCCTGACCGATGAGCAGATCGGGGGACTGCGTCCCCTCGCGCTTCCTCAGGATCTCACGATCCCGATTGGCCAGATCACCAAGCACTATCCCTCCGGCACCGTCTTCATGACCAACGATCTGCTGGTGATGAGGGTACTGCAGCAGAACCTCGGTCGTCGGCCCATCGTCTGGGCCATGACGACCGGTCGTGACTATCAGGGTCTCGATTCCTACGTGGTGCAGCAGGGGCTCGGCTTCCGCCTCGAGCAGACCTTGCCCGACTCGACGTCGCCGAACATTGATCGCGGCCGAATCCTCGGTGCCGTGATAGATGTTCCCATGACCGATCGCTTGTTATGGGAGACCTACCGCTATGGGAGGATGGCTGAGCCGCACGACGAAACCGCTCTGGAGCCCACCTCCGCCGGTATCGCGAACAACCTGGGCCTCCCCTTCGCGCAGGTGGCGAATGCCTACGAGAATCGGGGTGACCTGGATCGAGCGGTGAAGAACCTCGAGCGCGCCACGGTCATCTCGACCAATCCGGCCATCAAGGAGGCGTTGAGCCAGTTGCTGCTGGAGAGGGCGAGAGATTCAACACGTGGTGGGCAGTAGGTCGTAGGTGGTAGGGAGTAGGTGGTGGGGAGTGGGGAAGGACCCAGAAAATCGAATGCCCGCCCCCATTCCCCACCACCCACACCCCACAACCCACCACCCACGCACCTTCAATAAACCCCCACCCCGTCCTACATTTCCCCACCATGTCCTACCCCGGACTGGCTGAGCGCCTCGCCGAGGTTCGGACGCACATAGCAGAGCGTCAGGCCGTGGGCGGATGGACCCATCCCGTCACGATCGTAGCGGTTACCAAGACTCACGGTCCCGATGCGGTCGAGGCGGCGATCGCAGCAGGCATCACCGCGGTCGGTGAGAACCGGGTGCAGGAGGCGCTGAGCAAGCAGGATGCTCTTCCCGGCGCGCCGGTCGAGTGGCACCTGATCGGGACTCTGCAACGCAACAAGGCCAAGCATGCGGCCGGTCGCTTTGCGCTGATTCACTCGGTGGATCGCGAGGACCTGGCTCACGAGCTGGATCGCAGGACGCCCGAGAGTGGCACTCAGCCGATCCTGGTACAGGTGAATTGCTCGGCGGAACCGCAGAAGGGCGGGGTGGAACCGGATGCGTTGGATGGGTTGCTCGATGCGTTGCGGGGGCATCCCCGATTGGTTGTGCGTGGCTTGATGACGATGGCCGAGTTTAGCGACGATCCGGTGGTGCAGCGGCGCACCTTCAAGCTGCTCCGAGCTCTTCGGGACGAGGCGGAAACCCGCGGCCACCGTTTGCCCGAACTTTCGATGGGAATGTCTGGCGATTACCTCGTGGCGATCGAGGAAGGCGCCACGATGGTCAGGCTGGGAACCCTGCTCTTCGGAGAACGCCGCTTATGACCGACGACGTCTTTCACCTGACGCCCAATGACGTCCGGGGCCAGCAGTTCCGTCGCGTCCTGCGGGGATACGATGCCGCGCAGGTCGAGGAATTCAAGGAACGCGCCGCCGATGAGATGGAGCGCCTGCTCCGGGATCGCGCGAAGCTGGATGAGCGGCTTCAGGGGTTCCAGGAACAGCTGCGGGCCTTCCGCGAGCGTGAACGCGCCATGAACGAGGCATTGCTCGCCGCGCAGCAGCTCAGAGTGGCCGCCCAGGAGCAGGCCGAGAAGGAGGCGGAGGCCATCCTGCGGGAGGCCCGCGCCGATTCGCTGCGTATGGTCGGCCAGGCCCAGGATGAGGAGCGTCAGGTGCGGGAACGGCACGAGACGCTGAGCCGACAGTTCGCCGCGTACCTCGCCAACTTCCGCGCCCTGCTGGAGCGCCAGCTGGGCGAGATCGAAGGTCTGCAGGCCCACGCCCAGATCACTCATCAGGTGCAGACCGAGCTGCTGCTCAAACGCCACGCATGAACGAACCGGTCCTCTATGACCGGGTCCAGGCTGCCGCTCGCACCATCCGGGATCGATCCCCTCGCCGACCCGCCGCTGCGATCATTCTCGGCACCGGCCTCGGCGGTCTTGCCAAGGAAATCAAGGCAGAAGTTGTCATCCCCTACGAGGAAATCCCTGGGTTTCCCCTCTCAACCGTCGAGGCCCATGCCGGCCGCCTGATTCTGGGAAGCCTGAGCGGCAAGCCGGTGGTGGCCATGCAGGGACG
>DATIOP010000418.1:0-2625 GCA_035472975.1 Gemmatimonadales bacterium | reverse complement strand
GGGTTGAACTTGAGCCCGGTCGGTTCGAGCTGAACCATGATGCTGTCTCCGCCGACCCAGGTCATGGTGATGGTGACTACGTCACCGTCGTTGAGCGGCGTGCCGTTGGGCAGCTCGAGCAAGCTCTCTTTGTCGATACGGAGGCGGACGAAGTCCTCGGTTCCTCCCGAGCAATCTGCGGGCTCACCGGCCTCCGGAAACTCGAGCGCCGCCTCCACATCGACACCCTTGGTCGCGTCGAAGGTCACGCTGTTGCTGCACAGCGCGGGCGCGGTGGGTGCCAGCTGAAGAAAGTTCAGTTCCGAGGGTGGCTTGGTGGTGCTTCCCCCGCTGTCCGTGGAGCTGCTGCACCCGATCAGGAAGGCAGCGGTTATCGCCGGCGTCAGATAGGCAATCGGTTTCATTCTTCATCCCCTGTTTATGGGTTCGGACTGAGCTGACTCATTCGTCCTCGCCCAGGCCATCGATGATTCGTTGCAGGCGGGGCCGGGAAATCCCCAGGCGTCGCGCCGCCTCACTCTTGTTTCCATGCGCCAGCCGCAGCATCCGCTCGACCGCCGCCTGGGTAATCGTGCGGAGTGGAGCCGGAAACGGCAGCTCTCCTCCGGACTCGGGAATTACCCGGCTCGCTCCCAAGTCCTCCAGCTCCAGGTGACCGGGACTCGATAGCACCAGGGCCCGCTCGATCACGTTGCGCAGCTCTCTTACGTTGCCGGGCCAGGGGTGCGCCCGGAGCCGGCTCCGGGTCTCCAGGTCGAGGGGTGCCGGCGGGAGCCCGTATTGCGCCGCGAGCCGGGTAA
Organism: Gemmatimonadales bacterium; assembly: GCA_035472975.1. Taxonomy (GTDB): domain Bacteria; phylum Gemmatimonadota; class Gemmatimonadetes; order Gemmatimonadales; family GWC2-71-9; genus DATBGE01. The sequence continues at coordinate 1,825 of DATIOP010000418.1, read as the reverse complement.
TGAACGTCTCGGCGAGCAGCTCGACGTCACCTTCTCTCGCTCGCAGCGGCGGAAGCAGCAGTGCCACCACGTTGAGCCGGTAGAAGAGGTCCTCGCGGAACTCGCCGCGAGCGACCGCCGCGGGGAGATCCACGTGGCTCGCCCCGATGATCCGGACGTCAACCTTACGCGAGCCTTGGCCGCCCACTCGGCGGATCTCACGGGTCTCGAGCGCCCTCAGCAACTTGGGCTGCAGCTCGAGTGGCAGGGCTCCGATCTCGTCCAGAAAGACTGTGCCCCCGTGGGCCAGCTCGAGCAGACCGGGCTTGGCTGCGACCGCTCCGGTGAAGGCGCCCCGCTCGTGGCCGAAGAGCTCGCTCTCCAGCAGGTTTGCGGGAATCGCCGCGCAATTGATTTCGACAAAGGGAGCGGCGGCTCGCGGGCTGTGATAGTGCAACGCCCGGGCCAGCAGCTCCTTTCCGGTGCCGGTTTCTCCACCGATCAACACCGTAACGTCTCGATGCTGCGCCACCCGCCGGGCCTGCTCGATGATCTGCCGGAGGGCGGCACTGCGCCCGATGATGGCGCCAAATCCTGACGACTCCCGTTCGTCCTCCGCGAAGCGATCGGCGGCGCGTCGTCCTCTCGATTCGGTTCGTTCCCGTTCCAGCGAACGCCGCAGCAGGCCCAGATCGTCCGGCAGTGCGAAGTAATCCCGGGCCCCGCGCTGCAGTGCTGCGACCGCGATTCGATGATCCCCCGATGCACCGATCACGTAGAACGGGATCGGCAAGGGACTCAGCGTGGCCAGCAAATCCAACGCGTCGTTTTCCACTCCTCCAGCCAGGACCAGCCCTGCCGACGCCTGCGGCGGCAGGCCGGTGGCCCCGTCCCGGCCCCAGTCGAGGAGCTCGGCACCAAGGTCACCGGCCAGATCACCGATCGTGGTGCGAAAGCTGTCGGATAGCCGTACCGCAGCTATCCACCAGTCAGGCTGGGTCAGTCGTCGCTCCCCCCGTCGTCATGACCGTCGTGATTCTCGTCCTGGAAGGCATCGAAGGAGTGCTGAATATTGTCGCGCACCAGGTTCTCGTTCTGGCCACCATTGCCAGCGGTCGCGGGATCGACGAGGCCCCCGTTGCCATCCGCGAACCAGGTTCCCACGTCCACCTTCAGAGTTACATCAACGTTTGCGCCTGCGTCGGTCACGACGAGCGGGGGATCCAGCCGCATGTCCTGGTCGGCATTCAGGTCGCTGGTGAAGGTGAAGGGACTGCCGTTCCAGGTGCCGGTCGCGCGAATGCTGATGGCGGCGAAATCGGGATGCGCGGCCAGGAAAGCCATGTCCGCGGGATCGGTGCCGTCGTCCTCGGGCTTGTGCAACCTGATCCGGAGCTCGTCGAAGGTGCCGGTGTCTACCGCAACGCTGAAGATCTTCTCGACGCTCGAGCCGAGGGGAAGGTCGAGCAGGAACGGTCCCGCGTTGACCGTCTCGCAGGCGTCCTCGTTGCCATCATCGCCGTTCTCCCCATCGTCGTGAGACATGGGTCGGACCGCGATATCCTCGCCCTGAGCATCGTCACCTTCGCACACATCGTCGTTGACGCGCTTGAAGCGAATGTCGCGGAGCACCAGCTCGACTTGATCAAGGACGAGGGTATTGGCGCCTCCGACTACAGTATCGGAAACGGATTGGAGATTCGCGGCCGCCCCCGACGAGGTGGCGACGTTGAAGCTGATCTGCGGCTTGTTGCCTGGGCCCGTCCCTTCGCTACAGGCGAGCAGCCCCGCGGCGGCAAGGACGGCAAGGGCAGAGATGGATCTACTGGACATTGATGGCTCCCAT
>DATIOP010000417.1:0-3235 GCA_035472975.1 Gemmatimonadales bacterium | reverse complement strand
GCGAAGAGCGCAGCGGATCGCGCCGAACTTCTCATGCGGCACCCACCGGTGTGGCGATGCTATCGGCCACGGCCCAGCCGGAGGCGATGCAGTCGGGAATTCCCACCCCGTTGTACGAGGCTCCGGCCAGATGCAGCCCCGGATGCTCCCCGAGCATGTGGGCGATGCGTTCGATCCGTTGCCGGTGGCCCAGAGTGTACTGCGGCATGCCCGCGGGCCATCGGGCTATGTGATAGAGCAGGGGCGCTCCGGTCACTCCCACGACTCGGCGCAATTCCTCCATCGCGAGATCCAGCAGGACACTGTCTCCCGCCTGAACGACTTCGTCCACGCCAGCCCGACCGATGAAGCACCGCGCCAGCACTGCGCCTCGCGGTGCGCGCTCCGGGAACTTGTTCGACGTCCACGTACAAGCGACCAGCGATCCACCCTCGGCCCTTGGGCTCAGGTAGCCATACCCTTGCGGCAAGGCGGGGAAGGCCATCCACGGAAAGGCGAGAGATACGGTGGCCGTGGACACGAATGGAATGGTGCGAAGCGACGCGCTCAGATCGGGGCTGAACGATTCAAGGATGGGGGCACTGGCGTGCGCTGGTGTCGCCAGCACGACTGTGTCAGACTCGATCGAGCGCCCGTCCGCCAGCTCCACGCAGTAGCCCCGCCCGACCACAGCTTCGCGCACCCGCTTCACTCTGGTGCCGAGGAGGATCGAGGCGCCGGCCATCCGCGTGGTGAGCGCCTCTATCAGCTCTCCCATCCCTCCCTTTAGGGTGACGAATCCCGTACGAGTTGGCGAGGAGGAGGCAGGCTCGTCGTTCCGCCCCAAGAGTAAGGATTTGAGCAGGCTACCGTCGCGCAATTCCGTCTCCCGCATTTGCGGGAAGGTGGACTCCAGGCTCAGCGTTTCTCCGTCGCCGGCGTAGATCCCACTCAACAGCGGCTCGATCACCCAGTCATACGCCTCGCTACCGAAACGACGGCGGGAGAATTCGGCCACCGACTCTTCCGTCGCGGTACCACGGCGCGGTACGAACAGCTCGAGCCCGGCGCGGGCTCGACCCGGCAGCGAGAGAATTCCGGTGGTGAGAAGCGGCCCGAGCCGGGAGGGGACCAATCCGGTGATTCCGTCGGGCAGCGGGTGGAGACGGCCGTCGCGCTTCACAAAGCTCTTGCGAGTGGAGGGATTGGTGCCGATCAGGCGATCGGAGAGCCCCAATCGCCGGCAGAGCTCGATTCCGGCGGGCTTCGTCGCGAGGAAACAGTCAGGACCACTCTCCAGGAGGAACTCGCCGGTCCGCTCGGTGCGAATCTTTCCGCCGAGCTCGGATTCTGCTTCGATCAGGGTGATGCTGGCCGGATCGAGCCGTTCCGCCAATCGGGTCGCGGCCGCGAGGCCGCTGATTCCACCGCCGACGACCACTACCGAGGCTCGCATCGCTCACCGGGCCCGGGTGGTTGCTTCGTGGACCATGTCCACCACCGCGCGGACCCGCTCCACTGGCGTTCCGGGCAGGATGCCGTGGCCCAGATTGAAGATGTGTCCCGGCCGGCCATCTGCCCGCCGCAGGATGTCGTTCACTCGAGTGCGCAGCTCAGGAAGCGGTGCAAAGAGAGCAACCGGATCGAGGTTTCCTTGAACCGCGCGCTGGTGTCCGATCCGTTGCCAGCCGCGATCGAGCGGGGTGCGCCAATCGAGACCCAGCACCTCGCCGCCTGCTTCAGTCATCGTCTCGAGGAGATGCTCGGTGCCTACGCCGAAGTGGATGCGGGGCACGCCGAGTTCCGCGAGCCGGTTGAAGAGCGCGCGACTGTGGGGCAGCACGTAGTCCCGGTAATCCGTCTCGCTCAATTGGCCGGCCCAGCTGTCGAAGACCTGCAGCGCCTGGGCGCCGGCCGCTACCTGCGCCACGAGGAAATCGGCCAGCACATCGGTCAACTTCGAGAGCAGGCGGTGCCATAGCGCGGGTGCCTCGTACATCATCCGCTTGCTTTCCAGGAGATGGCGAGACGGGCCACCCTCGATGGCATAGGTGGCGACGGTAAACGGCGCACCGGCGAATCCGAGCAGCGGGGTTTCAGGGGCGAGGTGCCGGCGCACGAGCCTGATGGTCTCGAGTGTTGCGGCCAGGTCGGTTTCCGCGTCCACCTCACGAAGTGCGTCCACCTGCTCGGCTCGACGCACGGGATTCCGAATCAGCGGGCCTTCTCCGCTCACGAACTCCAGCCCTAGGCCCATTGGCACCAGCGGCAGCAGGATGTCGGCGAACAGGATCGCGGCATCCACGCCAAGCTTTCGCACCAGTTGCAGGGTGACCTCCGCCGCCAACTCCGGCCGGGCACAGATCTCCAGCACCGAATGATGAGCCCGGATCGCGCGATACTCCGCCATGTACCGGCCGGCCTGGCGCATGAACCAGACTGGTGTCACCGCGGTCGGGCGACAGGCGGCCGCGGCCAGCAATGGGGCCTCGGTATCGATCGGGGTCACAGCCATGCGGCGAGAGCCTCCGCGTCGGGCTGGTAGACTCCCGCGTGCAGCGGCCAGTCGCGTGCCGTGTAGACCCGAACCTCGGTGGACCTCAGCTCCTGGACCAATGCCAGGAATCGCCGCATGTCCTCCGTCTCGTAGGCGACGATGAATTCCTGGTCCTGCAGGCCGAAGCAGTAGACCAGCAGCTGGGTGATGTCCTTGTACTGAGTTCCGGTCTTGATATGACTCGCCATCAGCTCGCCGCGCTTCTCCCGATCGAGCAGATACCACTCCGGCGTCTTCACGAACGGGTAGACGATCAAGTACGGCTCCCGATTCGGCGCGAACGGGTCCAGCTCCTGAGTCGAACGGGTCTTGGTGTACTGTGAGGGCCGGGTGTAACCCCACAGCACGTCACTGCTCTTGAGGAACCGGCGGGCTGGTGCCAGCGCGGAAGCCCATCCGGCGAAGAAACCACGACTCGCCTCGGGTGATGCCGAGGCGGAGGCGGTCCAGGTCAGCAGATCTCCCCGGCTCTCCAGCGCGGCCAATTGGTAGAGATGCACCGCGTCCACCGATTCTCTGAGACGCGACAGGAAACCCTCGCGGACCTCACAACGCGACTCCGGGGAGAGCTTCCAGTAGTCCTCGGTGAACGACAGGGTGGCGAAGTGATTCAGGGTCTCTGGGGTCTGCTCGGCCATTCAATTGCTCCGATGGGCTACTCAGCGAGCCAGGTGGCGGCGTCGCGGGCGTGGTAAGTGA
>DATIOP010000416.1:0-2411 GCA_035472975.1 Gemmatimonadales bacterium | reverse complement strand
GCCAGCTCAGCTGCCAGACCCACCAACCTGAGGGACGGGCGTCCGTCGTGAGCCCGTTCCACCTCCAGGTCCTGCCACGAAACCGCTCGCGCATCGGGGAGCGACTGCAGCGCTTTGTACGCGGCTTCCTTCGCCGCCATGCGCGCCGCGATATGTAGAGCTGGACGGAATCTTCCAATGACGTACTCACGCTCGCCCTCGGTAAGAAATCGGGTGAGCACCCGTTCTCCATGCCGCTCCAGCATCCGCTCGACCCGCGCGATGTCCACCAGGTCGATCCCGACCCCGATCAGCTCCATCGCTCCCACACCCATTCGACCGGCCCCTCGAGCGGTCCCGGAACCGGGAGATAGCCACCGAGCAGAAGACCGACGTATGCCGCCGTGGCGAGGATCAATAACGAAATCAGGACCAGCGGCCAGATCGGCCGCCGCCACGCCCGCACCTCTTCCACGTCACGCGCCCAGCGCACCCATTCCTTCTCGGCCGCTTCCTCGAGGCCGAGCCATGCGGATTCGAGCCGGCGCGCGGCGGTGGTGAGCAGGTTGGACCAGTTCTCCGCCGCGGGCCCCTTGCCCTGTGCCGCGCGGGCGGCCTGGGCCGCCGTCTCGAGGCGATCAACCGCTTCGCGGAAGGGACCGCTGCCGGCGTCGAGTCGCGAGTGGAGCGCAAAGGCCTCGTCGGAACCGAGAGGCAGTCGCCGACTCAACCGGCCCGGCATTCGCGACTCAGTAGCCGCAGCCCCCAGACGCGCGTTGATTGCCTGCGAGGCCCGCTGGCTCACCGCGGTGAGCGCACGCTCCCAGAGTCCGAGCCAGACCGATCGCCCCAGTGTCGCGATGGTGAGATCGGGATCGTCCGCGGCGCACCACTCCCGCGCCTCGCCCGAGCGCACGAATACCTCGGTCACCAGTTCATAGCGGATGTCTTCCAGCGGAATCCAGTGACGCTGCCCGGTCTCAATGACCGGCGGCGCCACCAGCCGGCCAAGGTATGGGCCGAGTTCGGGAATCTCGAGTCTCACGTGGTGCTCGCTCGCGAGGCTCACAGGCCGAGCCATGATGGAGTGGCGTTACCCAGGTCCTGCTCCGCGACAATCGCGGAGTGGGACTCCCGCGCCTCGTAACGCGCGACGAAATCGGCGAGCGGGTCGGCCAGGAACACCGAACGAGGAAGCCCGCTCTGGCCCACGGCCGATTCGATGGCGGCAGGAGTACCCTCGATCTCCATGAGCACATCCATCCGGGGATACCATTCCAGGCGCGCGGTGGCGCCGGCGATGGAAAACACTTCAACGTAGCGATCGATGCTGCGTACTACGCTGTAGCCCAGCGCTTCCAGAAACCGTGCGGCGGTTGCGCCATCCGGAGTCGGATACTCGATTTCCTGGCGCAGCTTGTAGCCATCCGGCGAACGAAGCGTAGGTCCCTTCCATCCGACCATCGCGTGGGCCGGTTCGCCTCGGGGTTCGTAGCTCCTGATCCGCAGCACTTCGCCCTTCGCCGTGAGCCGGCCCGCGGAATCGAACAGCCGGTCGCGCATCATTCCGCGATACACCTCGCGGGCTCCCGCCGCCTTCAGTCGCTCGCGAGTCCTGGATGGATCGGGTACCACCGCCTTGAGCTCGAGCTCCTCAGCCAAGAATCGCCTCGGCCACTCGCTCGGTGTCGCTCAGGTCGGGAAACGCCGCGTAGGCTCCTGCTGCCGTCAGGTCCTCACACTGGTACGAGCCGGTGGCGACTCCGATCGCTCGCGCCTCAATACCCAGCCCGCAGGTCATGTCGGCGGGCGTGTCTCCGATGATCACCACCTCGGTGCCGCGCGGCTCCCGTCCAAAATGGGGGTGAGCCCGCTTTGAAGCGATCGCCGGCAGATCCGGGCGATGTCCTGAGTCGGAGCCATAGGCGCCGACCCGGAAGCGGGACGGATCGATGCCGCTGGCCTTGAGCTTGAGGGCCGCCCCTTCCGCCATGTTACCGGTGAGCAGTCCCAGGACGATTTCCGATTCGGATTCGAGCCGGTCGAGAATGGCGGGAACGCCCGGCATGAGGCGGATCTTTGTCCGGGGCTGCTGCAACTCGACCTCGAGAAGCGTCACGTAGCTGCGGCACAACCCCGCTATCAGGACGCCATCGCCGCACTGGGGATGTCCGCCGGCCTCGAGCAGCTCACGCATGATCTGGGGATCGGTTTTTCCATCGAAGCGGATGCGTTCGAACGCGGCGGGGTCGCTCACATGGTCGCGCAGTGCCGTGGTAATGGCGCGACGTCCGGCGCCGGCGGTCATGAGGAGAGTGCCGTCGATGTCGAACAGCACCAGGCGTTGCGGCACGGCTACTTCACCCGTCGAACGCCAACCAGCCGCTCCCGCATGTATTCCGCTCGACTGCCCGGCCCCCACGGCTCCTGAA
>DATIOP010000415.1:0-1946 GCA_035472975.1 Gemmatimonadales bacterium | reverse complement strand
GGCCCAGCGACTCATCCAGCCGCGCCGCCCGCGCCCGGGCATCGGCGGACTCGCCGAACGCGGTGAACTCAGCCGCGAGCGACCCCAGCCCGGCCCCCACGACCAGCCGCCCTCCCGACAGCAGGTCCACGGTCACCGACTCCCGCGCCACCTCCCCGATCCGCCGCCGCGCCAGCACGTTCACCAGCACCCCGATCCTGATCCGCGCCGTCCGCGCCGCCACCGCCGCGATCACCGCCACCGGATCAGCCACATCCCACCGCTGATCGTGATACAGCAGATGATCCCACACGAAGAACCCATCCCACCCATGCTCCTCCGCCGCCACCGCCATCTCCACCAGCAACAGCGGATCACCGAACAACCCCACATTCGGCACCCCCACCCCGCACCGCAACTCCCCGGTCACCCCGCCACCCTAACCCGGCCACCACCACCGCTCCCCGCGGGCCGGACCAGCCCCATCACACAACGCAATCACGCACTCAGCCGACAGCCGAAGGGTCGTGATGCATGAATTCAGTCGAATGGACTGCAACCACCATCAAAGGAGATGCCCGGCAGCACCGGTAGTGCGTCGGTAACGTACGAGGGCCCGATACCTGCGCGCTGCCCTGGAACGCACCTGGCCTGCGTCGGGGATTACCGGATCCGACAGCCGGGACCGTCGTTTGGCGGCCAAAAGCTGCTAGCTCCGGCGCGCTCAGGAATCGAGGCCAAGGGTGAAGGTGGGCTTGGGAGAAGTCGCTGGCAGCCGGTGCTCCTCGCTAAGACGCCGGACGGCGGTGCCGGTAGCGAGGAATTCGGTGGCGTGCTCGCCCCAGACGTGGTTTGAGACGTCGACGCTGACGCCGACGATCCCGGAAGCCTTCGCAGCTGCCGCCTCGGCCTGCATACGGGACAGCGCAAACTCGCGCGCATCATAGACACCCTGGGTGAACTGGACCATCTCCTGATTCTGGCCAGTCTGCCGCAACGCCTGCATCGCCGACTGATGGGCGATGTGGTAAACGCACGTGCCGAGCACGAAGGCGACTGGTACCGCGCCGGCGGCGAGCAAGCGGAAGAAGTCCTGGGCGGACAGATCTGAGGTGAAGGCCTGGCCGTCGGGCGCCCGGTGCGCGCCGTTTCCCGCAGGAGCCTTGACAGCTGTTCCGGTTGCCACGAACTCCAGCACATCCTGGCCCCAGGCATACATCTGCATCTTCAACTGCACCCCGACGATCCCGTCGGCGCCCAGGTGAGTGGCCTCGACCCGCATCCGCAACATCGCCAGTTCGCGGGCGTTGTACATGGCCTGGCTCAGCACCTGCAATTCCTGGTTCTGCGACCAGCGGCCTACCTGGAGGCCAACATGGTAGATCGACGAGCCCACCACGAAGCCGAGCGGCTCGAAGCCCGCCTCGCCGAGCAGGACGTACTCCGATACCGACAGATCGGAGCTGAAGATCCCGGCCGGGTCGACACCGGCGGTGTGCGCCAGCCGTGTGTCAGCAGCCTTCGGTTCCCAGGTAGTCCCCGGACTAGCCTGGCTGCTGCCGAATAGAGGCACCGCCTCTCCTTTCGTCCTCCCGGCTGCTGCGTGGCATCGTGGCCGGGTCTGAACCACGCTACGCCTCCGCACCTAACGGCGGTTGCATGTGCGATCACGGCAGCCAGCCGGCTAGGGCGCGTCCCGTAGATCTTCGGTGGCGTCCGTGGACCGGTGTAAATGGGGACGGGCGTAGGTTCCAGCTTCGAGACCTGCGAAGTTTCGAAGGAACCCGAGGCCCGTGTCTGCACGAGTATCACCAACCGATCGTGTCCGTGCCCAGATCGATGCATTGTTCGCGTCGGATCGGGAGCTGAGCGAGATTTTGGAGGAGGTAGCCCGGCTCGGGGCGCAGCTTCTGTTGCAGGCTGCGCTCGAGGCCGAGGTGACCGGGTTCCTGGGCCGTGACCGATAC
>DATIOP010000414.1:0-1515 GCA_035472975.1 Gemmatimonadales bacterium | reverse complement strand
GCGGCGCGGACCAATGTCGTGCTGCATCGGATCGGGCGGGACGTGCAGGGACCGATCGATTCCATGCTGACCGACTCCCGCGGCGCGTTTCATTTCCGGATCAAGGCCGATACATCGGCCATCTTCCTGCTGAGCGCCCGGCTCGCGGGCATCGAATATTTCTCTCCCCCAATACACACCGATCAGGCGTTGCCCGACACAGCAATGGTTCTGATCGTGTCCGACACCTCCTCCTCGGTTCCTGTGGCCACCGGGTCGCGCCATATCGTAGTGAGCCGGCCAGGCCAGTCAGGTGGCCGTGCGGTGCTGGACATAGTTGTGCTGGAGAATCGCACCGATCGGACCCGGGTGGCTGGAGACTCGCTCGCGTCATCATGGAGTGCGCCGACGCCGAAGGGTGCGGTAGGATTCCAGCCGGGGAACGGAGACTTCTCACCCGAGGCGCTGCGGTTTTCTCACGACAGCGTCACGCTCGACGCGCCGATCGCGCCGGGTGAAAAGCGGGTGATCTTTTCCTACCTGCTGCCGACCGGCGAGAATCGGGTCAGCTTTCCGATCTCGGATTCCATCGAAGTCCTGAATCTGCTGGTCGAGGAATCGACAGCGGATATGCACGGCGTGCTGACCGCGGCCGACACCGAACGGATCGAGGGCCGTGTCTTCAGGCGCTGGACCGGATCGGTGGTTCCCGGGTCGAAGGTCGAGCTGGTGTTTGCCTCAAATCAGGCGCAATGGCTGCTGCCGGCGTTGGTGGGGTTCGTGGGGACCGCGTTCCTCGTGGGATTCCTTATTCTCAGGCGGAGAGGCGCTCCGATCCCTGTTCGCGTTTCTCTCACCGATCCCTTGGTTGATTCGCTGGCCAGGCTCGACGAACGTTATTCGGGACGCGAAAGCGAGGTCTCAGCCGAAGAGTGGGCGAGCTACGTTGCGGAACGCGCCCGGCTCAAGAGCGAGCTGGAAGCCCATCTTGCGGGCGGTGGGGGATCAACCTAAGATTGCCCGTCCAACAACTGCTCACGCTGCGAGCGCAGATGCTCGGAAGCCGGTGTAAGTCCGGCGCGGCCCCGCCACTGTAACGGGCACGACTTTCCTCACTCAGATGCCACTGGGATTTTCCCGGGAAGGCGAGTGAGGGCCCGAAGCCAGGAGACCTCTGTGTTCGTGCCACCCGTAACACCCTCGGGGGAGGGAACGGTGGCGCGACGACCCGATTTTCGGAACGTCCGCCCGTGTCTTCCTCTGAGACATGGGCATTTTGTTATGCACCTCTGGCGACGAGTCAGCATCCTGCGATCCACGGTCTTCGCGGCCGCGGTGCTCGTCGCGTGCGCTTCTCCCCAGGCCTCAGCGGGACGCATCCATGTTGTCGATGATGCGGGCGACACCGTGTGGCTCGCCGAGCCGGCGCGCCGCGTCGTCTCCCTGATCCCCGCCACAACCGAGCTGCTCTTCGCGATCGGCGCCGGTCCCAACCTCGTCGGACGTACCACCTGGTGCGACTATCCCCCCGCGGCG
>DATIOP010000413.1:0-7336 GCA_035472975.1 Gemmatimonadales bacterium | reverse complement strand
CATTCGCTCCGCCTCCGGCACCACCTACTCCGGCGCCTGCGCGGCCGCCCGCTCATCCGGTCGCAGCTCCGCCTCCCGCAGCATCGGTGAGGCCTCCTATGGCGCCTCCTGCAGCTCGGCCAACGGTGGCACCCCCAGCAGTGCCTCAGGGGCCGCGGCCCACGGCTCCTCGGCAGTTTCCGCCGGGTGTGCCCGGACGCCCGGCTGGCGCCCCAATGCCGCCTCCGGCGATGCGTCCCGCGTCGCCGCCGGCACCTGCGCCGGCCGCACCTTCGGTTGGGCCCGCGCGTCCCGTAGCCCCCGCTCCCGCGGCTGCTGCGGCTCCGCCGCCGGCGCCCGCTGCTCCGTCCCACGCACCGCGGGCGGTCAATCCTTTCCTGACTCAGGATCCGGGACAAAAGGCGCGCCGCCTCGCCCGCGCCCTCATATCCGATCTGGCCGTCTACTATCCGGATCGCAGGAAGGAAGGCCTCGCGTCAGGGAATCTCAAGGAACTTTTCGAAGAAGAGATCAGGAAGAGCTGGGAGGAATACACCGAGCAGGTGGGCAAGGAGCTGGCCGACTCGACGACTTACTTTACCGATGCGCTGAACGAAATACTGGCGGGTGGGAGGAAGATGTTCTGACCGTTATATTTGGCCTGTCCCCTGAGCCGCTCTGCCGCCTCCGGCGGACGAGCGGCTCGTTCGTTCACTGACTGGCGAAACCTATGCGCGATCTCAAAGAACAGCTCGACAATCTCGACACCCGGGTAATCCAGCTCCGGGACTTTCTTTGACCTGGAAGCAAAGCGGAGTCAGCTGTCCCAACTGGAAACCCGTCAAGCTGATCCCTCCTTCTGGTCCAAGGCCGATCGCGCCCGGGAGGTGGTCCAGGAAATCAAGCAGCTGAAGAACTGGATCCAGCCCTACGACGATATTCGCCGCCGGCTCGATGACGCACACGCCATGGTCGAGCTGCTCGAGGCCGAGCCCGATGAGGCGATGTCCACCGAGCTTGTGGGCGAGGCCGAACGCCTCGGCAAGTCGGTCGAAAGCTTCGAGCTCCAGACCATGCTGCAGGGTCCCGATGACACGCGCGACGCGATTCTGACCATTCATCCCGGCGCTGGCGGTACCGAATCCCAGGATTGGGCGGAGATGCTCAAGCGGATGTACGTCCGCTGGGGAGAGCGCCGCGGCTATGAAGTCTCGGTGCTGGACGAACAGCCGGGCGAAGAGGCCGGAATCAAGTCGGTGTCGCTCGAGATCAAGGGAGAGTACGCCTACGGCTTTTTGAAGGCGGAGAAGGGAATCCACCGGCTGGTAAGGATCTCTCCATACGACTCCCAGGCCCGGCGCCATACCTCCTTCGCCTCGGTGTTCGTCTATCCCGACATCGACGACACGATCGAAGTCGATCTCCGGGAGGAAGACATCAAGATGGACGTCTTCCGTGCCTCGGGCGCCGGGGGGCAGCACGTCAACAAGACTTCATCCGCCGTGCGGCTGACGCACGTCCCGACCGGGCTCGTCGTGTCCTGTCAGCAGGAGCGGAGTCAGAGTAAGAACCGGGCGACCGCGATGAAGATGCTGCGGGCGGCTATCTACCAGAAAAAGCTGGAAGAGCAGGAGGCGGCCAGGGCCAAGATCGAAGCCACCAAGACCGACAACTCCTGGGGCAACCAGATCCGATCCTACGTGTTCCAGCCCTATACCATGGTCAACGATCATCGGACCGAGTTGAAGGTCGGCGACGTGCAGCGGGTAATGGATGGCGACCTGGATGAGTTCATCGAGGCGTACCTGAAGCGATTCGGGGGCAAAGCGGCATGACCGGTGTCACCGAGGAACGCTCCTTTGTCGAGGAGGCCCGTCGCGCCAAGCTGCCGGCTCTCAAGGCACTTGGAGTGCAGCCCTTCGCATACCGGTTCGACCGTACTCATGCCAGCACGCAGGCCCTGGCAGCGTACGATGACTCCATGGGCGAGTCGGGTCCCGAAGTTTCTGTCGCGGGCCGTCTGGTAAGCCACCGCGGGCAAGGAAAGACCTCGTTTGGTCACATTGAAGACGGGGCGGGGCGGATCCAGCTCTACTTCAGACAGGATCTGCTTGGGCAGGCCTACGACCTGGTGAAGCTGCTGGACCTGGGCGACCACCTCGGCGTGAAGGGCATCCTGTTCCGTACCAAGGCCGGCGAGGTCACGATCCGGGCTTTGGAGGTGACGCTCCTCTCGAAGTCGCTCCGCCCGCTCCCGCTGGGGAAATCCCGCTCCGACGAAGAAGGAACCACGACCTTCGGCGGCCTCAACGACGCCGAGTTACGGTATCGGCAGCGGTACGCCGATCTCGCGGTGCATCCCGAGGTGCGTGAGGTCTTCAGGCTGCGCGCCCGGGTTACGAGTTTCATCCGGCGCTTCCTCGACGCCAAGGGGTTCCTCGAGGTCGAGACTCCGGTCCTGCAGCCGCTCTATGGTGGCGCTGCCGCTCGTCCATTCGTCACCCACCATAACGCGTTGGACCAGCCCCTGTACCTGCGCATCGCCGACGAGCTGTACTTGAAGCGGCTCCTGGTGGGCGGGCTGGAACGCGTCTACGAAATCGGACACGACTTTCGGAACGAAGGCATGGACCGGACCCACAATCCGGAATTCACCATGCTGGAGTGGTATCAGGCGTATGCGGACTACACTGACATGATGTCGCTCGTCGAGGAATTGATCGCGGGTCTGTTTACCGAATGCTGCGGCACGACACGGGTCCTCCGGGACGGGGTCACACTGGACTTCACTCCCCCCTGGCCCCGGGTCGGTTTTCTCCAGCTGGTCGAACGCCACGCCGAACTCAACCTCCGCACCGCAAGTGAGCGGGAATTGCGTTCCGCCATCACCCGGGCCGGCATCGAGCCGGATGAGGCGGAGAAGCTGACCGGAGGCCGGCTCATGGACGAAGTGTTCCGCGCCTTCGTAGAGCACGCCCTGGTTCAACCAACTTTTGTGGTGGATTATCCGAAGCCGCTCTCGCCACTGGCGAAGGAGCACAGAGAGGACTCGTTCCTCACCGAGCGGTTCGAGCTGTTCGTGCAGGGCAAGGAGCTGGCGAACGCCTTCAGCGAATTGAATGATCCGGACGACCAGCGCCGCCGGTTCGAGGATCAGGCACAGCAGCGGGCGGCCGGAAACGACGAAGCTCAGCCACTAGACGGCGACTACATCAGGGCTCTCGAGTACGGAATGCCCCCGGCGGGTGGCTTGGGCATGGGAGTGGACCGTCTCATGATGCTCATCGCCGATCAGCCCTCGATCCGTGACGTGATTCTCTTTCCAGCCATGAGGCCCGAGGGATAATGGCCGGGGGCGGAGGAGTCGAGCTGCTCAGTCTGCTCCGGTGGCCCGACCCGCTGGAGCGGAAGATCGCCGGCCGCTACATGCGGGGCCGCCGTTCTCGCGCACTCTCGCTGAACACCCTGATCTCCATCGGCGGTGTCGCCGTCGGTGTCATGGCTTTGATCGTGGTGCTTGGCGTGATGAACGGACTGCGGAACGACCTCCGGGAGCGAATTCTCGTCGCCAATCCCCATCTCCGGATCCTGACTTTCGGCACCGGTCTCCGGCTCGACAACTGGCGGGAAGTCATAGAGCAGGTTCGAAAGGAACCCGGAGTCCTTGCCGCGGCACCGGAGGTCATCAGCCAATCGCTGATTTCGGCTGGCTCGGACTATGCGGAGGGGGTTCAGATCGTGGGATTCGATCCGGACACCGGCACTCGCTCGGTTACGTCTCTGCCTCAGGCGCTCACCAAGGGCGACCTCCAGTTCAAGCCGACTCGAAATGATGTCGACGGGGGTATCATCCTTGGGTACCGGTTGTCCGAGCGGCTTTCGGTGTATCCGGGAGACGTGGTGACGCTGGTTCCGCCCAAGGCGGGTGCCATAAACCCGGCGCTGGGCTATGCGATCCCTCGATACTGGAAATTCGAGGTGACCGGTTTGTTCAACACGGGAATGTTCCAGTACGACAACCAATTTGTCGTACTGTCGCGGGAGGTGGCGCAACGCTTCACCGGTTTGGGAGACGCTGTGTCGGGCATCGACATCCGGGTCAACGATCCCTGGAAAGCCCCGGAAATCGGCCGGCGTCTCGAGGAGAAACTCGGGTACCCCTATCGAGCGCTGGACTGGCAATCTCAGAACGAGACGTTGTTCAGCGCCCTGCAGCTCGAGAAGGTCGCCATGGGCTTCATCATCTTCTTCATCATGATCGTGGCGGCGTTCAATATCGTTGGCACGCTCACCATGGTCGTGGCGGAAAAGACTCGGGAAATCGGAATCCTTCAGGCGATGGGACTGCAACGGCAGGCGATCGCCCGAATCTTCCTGGCCCAGGGCGCGATTATCGGCCTGGTCGGCGTCGTGATCGGGCTGGTTGGGGGTCTCACGATCGCATTCGCGGTGGATCGGGGCAAATGGATCCGGATCAACCCGACGGTCTACTTCATCGACCATCTTCCCATTCACGTGGAGTTGTTCGACGTCGGCGTCGTGGTTGTGGCCAGCTTGCTTCTCGCCGTCGTCGCAACGTTGCACCCTTCACGCACGGCCTCGCGGCTCACGCCGGTCGAGGCTATCCGCCACGAATGAGCGCCGTCCTCATCGCGCAGGGCGTGCGCAAGGTCTACGAGGGCGGAGACGGAACCCCGCTCGAGGTGCTTGCCGGAGTCGATCTGGAAGTGCGACGGGGGGAATTCGTCTCCATTGTGGGTGCGAGTGGTGCGGGGAAGAGCACCCTGCTGCATCTGCTGGGCGCGCTGGACCGGGCCACCGAAGGTCGGCTCGCGCTCGACGGTGTCGAATACACCATGGCCACCGACGCCGAACTCGGTGAAGTGCGAAATCGAAAGCTCGGGTTCATCTTCCAGTTCCATCACCTGCTCCGGGAGTTCACGGCGCTGGAGAATGTGATGATGCCGTTGCTGATTGGAGGCCAAACCGCTCAGGCGGCGGAAGCACGGGCCCGGGAGCTGCTCGACGTCGTTGGTCTAAGCGAGCGCCTCAGTCATCGTCCGGCGGCCCTGTCGGGCGGAGAGCAGCAGCGGGTCGCGGTGGCACGAGCATTGGCCAACGACCCCGACGTGATTCTGGCCGACGAGCCCTCCGGCAATCTGGACCACGCCCACAGCGAGCGCCTCCACGACCTGCTCGCCTCTCTCACCCGGGAGTTCGAAACCGCCCTCGTGGTGGTCACCCACAACCGACTGCTGGCCGCTCGGGCCGATCGGGTCCTCGCCATGGAAGGCGGCCGTCTGGTGCCGGTGGCTGGCGTGGAGGCGACGCCCTGATGCTCTGCAGCCAGTGTCACGAACGGACCGCAGTGGTGAATCTCCACCAGATCGCCAATGGGGAAGTGGTGCTGCTGCACCTCTGCGAGCGTTGCGCCGCGGAAAAAGGGGTGGACAGCTCATCAACTTTGACCAAGACGCCGGTCGGGACCTTCCTCGCCAGCATGGGGAAGGGGTTGGATCTCCCCAACGGGGGCGCCATCGCCGAAGGGACGGCCTCGTGTACTGCTTGTGGTGCCACGCTCGACGATTTTCGTGAAACGGGCCGAGTCGGCTGTGCCCAGTGTTACAAGACCTTCGAGGTCGCACTGAGGGAGCTGCTGCGCCGGCTGCACGGGTCGAGCCGGCATTTTGGTGAGCGGTACCGGCCGACCGAATCTGAATCGGGCGTTCCGACGGCGCGCGAGTTACGCGAGCAGCTGCGGGTGGCCGTAGAGGCGGAAGACTTCGAGCTTGCCGCGGAACTGCGCGACCGGCTTCGGGTCGTGGAGACGCCCAGTGATTGACCTGAGTCTCCTGCCCGACGGTGGCATGCCCTGGCTCGATGCGAGCGGAAACGCGAGCCATCTCGTGCTCTCGACCCGGATCCGGCTGGCCCGCAACCTCGCCGACCGGCCTTTCAGCCTCCGGTCGTCTCCCAATGAACGGGAGGCGATCTTTGCGGAAGTGACGGAAGTTGCGAAGGAAACCGTCTCCTTGCGACGGGCGCACGCCTTCCGGCTGGACCGGTTGGAGCCCATGGACCGGCATCTGCTCCATGAGCGGCACCTGGTAAGCCGGGAATTGGCCGGTCTGGACCCGAGCGGCTCGGTGCGGTCGGGTGCGGCACTGTTGGTGCAGGACCGGGTCAGCGTGATGCTGAACGAAGAAGACCATCTCCGGCTGCAAAGCCTGCATTCCGGGCTCTCGCTGGAGGCGGCCTACCAGGAGGCGGACCGGCTGGACGGTGAACTGGGGCAACGACTTCCCTTCGCTTTTCATCCGGAGTTTGGGTATCTTACCACCTGCCCGACCAATGTCGGCACGGGGCTCAGGGCCTCAGTGCTTATCCACTTGCCGGGCTTGGTGTTAACGAAAGAAATCTCGAAGGTACTGCAGGGGCTTTCCTCGGTGGGGCTGACCCACCGCGGATTGTACGGCGAAGGCAGCGAAGTCGTCGGGAATTTCTTCCAGCTGTCCAACCAGATGACGCTGGGAAAGTCCGAAGCGGAGCTGCTGGATCATCTGGGCAAGATGGTTCGCCAGGTGATCGAGTACGAAGAGCAGGCTCGTCAGCTCCTGATGCGGGAAGTCGCGACGATCATCGAAGACAAGGTGTGGCGGGCCTACGGATTGCTTCGCTACGCGCGCACGCTGTCCTTCGATGAGGCGATGAATCTCTTGAGCGGCGTCCGGCTGGGTGTGGGGCTTGGCCTGATCGAACGGATCAGTCTCTACACACTCAACAAGCTGCTGGTGTACACGCAGCCTACCCACCTTGCGGTCGCCGAAGGATTGCAGATGGACGATCCCGAGCTCGGCGCCCGCCGTGCCCGGTACGTCCGAACCCTGTTGGAAGACGAAGCAGGTCGTCGAGGGTGACGCATGAACGGCTACAACTTCACTGACCGCGTACGCAAAGTGCTGCAGATGGCCCGCGAGGAAGCGGCGCGCCTGCATCACGAATATGTCGGCACCGAACACATCCTCCTGGGACTCATCCGGGAAGGTGAAGGGGTCGCCGCCGCGGTTCTTACCAACCTGAATGTCGATCTCGAAGAGATCCAGCAAAAGATCGAGGAGACGGTAAAGAAGGGGAAAGCCGCGGCCGCCGCGGGCCCCGACCTGCCGTATACCTCGCGCGCCAAGAAGGTGCTGGAGCTCGCGATGACCGAAGCCCGGGAGCTGAACCACAGCTACGTGGGCACCGAGCACCTGCTTCTCGGCCTGTTGCGGGAGGAGAAGGGTATCGCCGCTCAGGTGCTGACCGATGCGGGTGTCAACCTGGAGCAGTCGCGCGCGGAAACGCTGCGGCTGCTGGG
>DATIOP010000412.1:0-10164 GCA_035472975.1 Gemmatimonadales bacterium | reverse complement strand
GTTCGAGGACCTTGAAATCTGGCGAAAGTCGCGCCGACTGGCCTCCGAGATCTTTAGAGCGACCGCGGCGCCATCTCTGCGCCGCCAATTCGCATTGTCAGATCAGATGAGACGCGCTGCGGTCTCGATCGCATCGAACGTCGCAGAAGGGTTCGAGCGAAAGAGTCCCCAAGACTTTGCTCGCTTTCTCCGCTATGCGAAGGCTTCGTGTGCCGAGCTCAGGGCCCAGCTCTACGTGGCACACGACATCGAGGCACTCAGCCCGGACGATTTCTCTCGTCTTTCCAGAATGGCCCTGGAGGTCGGCCGCTTGATCGGCGGTTTGCAGACGTATCTCTACCGGGTCCATCGAGAGAGAGACCTCAAGAATATTCATTCCTGACTTCGCCACCCTCTCCAACGCGGAACTCGGAACCCGGAACTAGCGATCCAACTCTTCGATCGTCTTCGTCGACGGCTCCCTCTCCTTCTGATCCTTCTTCGCTACCGCCTCCGCCTGTCGCAGGACGCGGAGAACGTTCTCACCCGCCAGCTTCTTGAGATCCGCGTCGCTCCAGCCCCGGCGAATCAGCTCGGCGAAGAGGGCCGGAAACTTCGAGACGTCTTCGAGTCCGTCGGGGCCGGCGTCGATGCCGTCGAAATCGCTGCCGATGCCGACGTGATCCACTCCTGCCACCTTCCGCGCATGCTCGATGTGGTCGGCCACCTGGGCGATCGTTGCGTGGGGGACCGGGTGACTGGCGCTGTATTCCCGGGCAATCCGCCGCCGTTCCGTGGTATCCGTCACGTCCTTGAGCAGGCTGTCGATGGCCTGTCCATTGGCCGTCTCTCCCTCCCGCACCGCGCTTGAGACGAAGCCAGGCACGAAGGTGATCATCACGACCCCGCCGTTCTGGGGCAATCGCGCGAGAATCGAATCCGGAACGTTGCGAGGGAAGTCCACCAGCGCGCGGCAGGAGGAGTGGGAGAAGATCACCGGTGCTTCCGCAACATTGAGCGCATCGCTCATCACACCGGGTGAGACGTGAGACAGGTCCACCAGCATGCCCAGCCGGTTCATCTCATGGACGACTTCTTCTCCGAAGCGAGTCAGCCCATCGTGCCGCACACTGTCCAGCGCGGCGTCGGCCCAGTCCAGCGTCACGTTGTGGGTCAGGGTCATGTACCGGGCACCAAGGTCGTAATAGGACCGAAGCGCGCCGAGGGAATTCTCGATCGCGTGACCGCCTTCCATGCCGAGCAGGGACGCAATCTTCTTCTGCTTCTTCGCCTTTACGATGTCGGCGGCGGTGAGAGCGAGCATCAGACGGTCGGGATAGCGGGCAATCATCCGGCGCGCGATGTCGAACTGTTCGAGCTGCACCCGGGCGAACCCGCTGTCCTTGATCTCCCCCGGGATGTAGATGGACCAGAACTGCGCTCCGACCCGACCTTCGGTGAGGCGCGCGAGATCGGTCATTCCTTTGCGCGGAGTACGCAGGTCATACGCCGCAACGTCGCGGGGAGCGCCTTCGACGGTCCGGATTTCCCAGGGAAGGTCGTTGTGTCCGTCGATGAGTATGGTCTGCTCAAGCAGTTTCTTCGCATGAGCGAGCTGCGCGTCGGTCTGGGCCATGAGGGGAGAAGCGAATAGTGAGGTCAGCGTGAGGAACGACAATCGCAAGCCCATGAGTGCTCCTGAAAGATGGACAGTCTGTCACGTCTGAATTGCCTGCTCCCTGCTCTCATTACCTGCTGGCTACCTGGCGATTCGCCCGGCGTCCGATGACCTCGATCTGCACCAGCCGACTGCCGGCGAGGAATTCCGGACAGATGGTCTGATCGAACTCATAGGGGCCGCCGTGCTCCGCATCGATCCAGGGAAATCCCCGGCACACCGCGGGGTAGGACGGGTCACCGTGAATGATGCAGACGTTGTTCTCGAGGAAGATGCAGCGTCCCCCCCGCACTCGAGTGCGCCACTCACCCCAGCGAGTCTGGTAAACCCGCTCGGTGCCGAATCGCGCGCTCAGGTCCTGCGCCTCTTCATCCGTCAGTGTGGTCCCATACGCGCAGCAGGCCGACCCGTGGGGGCAGGGGTAACAGGGCAGCGGGGGTAGGCCGTCGGTCAAGGTCAGGATCCTTTTCCCGCGACCTCGACCACTGCATGCCCATCCAAAGGCTCAAAGGGTTTGACCCGAAGCAGCGCCGCCAGAGTCGGGGCTATGTCTACTGTCTCGATCAAGCGGGTGAAGAGTCCCGATCGAACCCCGGGACCCATGAATACGATGGGCACGCTGAGGTCGTCGGGATTGGTCGTTCCATGAGTAGTCGAGGTTGCGTCGTCCGACCAAATGTAACCCGGACTCAAAGAGGCGCAGAGCAGCCAGGCCAGGTCGTCCGGAAGGCTGCGCCGCCAGAGCGTCGCGTCTGGCTCAGGTGAACCGGGAAGAGTCCGTGCCGTGTAAACCCGGGTCACCCCGGGAATGGCCTGAAGACTCGCCGCGAGCGCTACCGCAACACTGTCGATATCCAGTCCCCGAGACCGCAATTGATCGAGGTCCGCGGTGAGCAATCCGCTGTCGAAATAGAGCCCGGGCGATTTCACCCCAAGGGCCTTAAGAGTGGAATCGGCGTGCTGCTGAAACGCGGTGGGCGAGACTCGTCCCCCGGGACGACCGTTCAACCGCGCGTCTTCCGGAAAGGAGGTAACACCATGATCCCCGGTCATAATGACGAGAGGGGCCTGACCCTTGAGCAGCGTGGTCAAGGAATCGAGAAACCATCCGAGGGTTCGATCCAGCCGGAGCAGCTGATCGTGCAGCTCACGCGAGTCGGGACCGAATTCGTGGCCCACGTAATCGGTCGTTGAAAGGGAAATCGCGAGCACATCGGTGCCTCCCCTCCGCCCCAGCTGCAGGCTCCGAGTGCCTTCCAGCGCGACATCGAGCGTGAGCGAATCCATCCACGGAAAGCCGAGCGCCTGACGCACGGCCTTATCCGGATCGTCCGGGACCTGATGGGGGAAGGTGACGTCGCGGCCCCCATGCTCGAACGGCAGTGAATCCGGCTCGGCGTACGCCGAATCGGGAAGGAGCAGCGTCCAACTCCGTCCCGCCAGCCCCGCAACCGCCCCGCGCCCGTTCCACCCGGTGAGCCACGAGGGCAACGTGTCGGCGTAGTACCGGCTGGTGACGAATCGGCCGGAGGCATACCAGAACACCGGACCCCGGCTGGACCCGATCGGAAGAATCGCGCCCCGGTCCTTGCCCGAGATGGAGAGAAAGCGGGAGTCGGGATCTTTCGCGCGCAGCCAGTCCACCAGAGTGCTGCCCCGGAAGCGACGGGGAGAGGCCCCGTTTCCGCCGTTCACCCCGACGAGCGGAAAGTCGCGGTCGGGCACCCCGAAATAATTGCTCGGGATCCCGTTGTGGGCCGGATTCCGACCGGATAGCAGCGTCGCGTGCCCTGGGGCAGTCTCGGTGATGGCGTGCGCTTGCCTCGCGTTCGGGAAAACGGCGCCACGGCTCAGCATCCGGGCGAAAGCACCGCGCCACTGGCCGCGATAGCGCTCCAGGTAATCCCCTCGGAGCTGATCCACGGTGACGAGGACGACCAGATGCGGAGGTGCGGCGTGCAACCGCGGAGGGACGGTCAGCAGACCAGAAATGAGCCCGACAATCGAGACACGCCGGAGCAGCTTGCCAGTGGCAAACGCGAGGGGATTCTGCGATGTCGTCACTGCAGTGTATCCGTACAGTATGATATCATAAGTCATTTATCAACAAGGTTTTACGTTAATTGGCACCGTTTTGGCTCTAGACAGATCCGAAGTTAAAAAGGTGTCGTTCGCGTAAACACGAACCGCCCGATAAGAGCACACCCGGAGCGATCCGGGGCCGCAAAACTAGAGGTCTCCCGTGAAACCCGCGAGAGATAGCTCGGTGCCGAAGGTGGATCAGTGCGGAGCGTGATGCGAATTCGAGCCGGAATCCGGCTCCCACGTGTCGCGCTTTTGTGTTCTCGGGCATGGGAGAACCCATGCCGCAGTCGTCCCGGACCGCCCGCAAGGCGGAGCCCAAAGCTGGTCGCATCCAGGGAGCCCCATTGTTCTGCCTTGGCCTGCTAGTCTCGATCGTCGCGTGCGAAGCTCTGGCGCCGTCTGCGCCGCTCCCGGAGAACGCCCAGCTCATGTCGGCGCCTCCGCAGTTCATGGAGTGGTGGCAGAAGACCGAGGAGTGCTCCGGTCTCCGTGGCGACCCTTCACAAATCGAGTGGTATGTGGTTCCCAACGTCTCGGTCTTCTCGACGGGTGACGGCGAAAAGGTCGGCTTGTGGACCCGCTCCAGTGAGGGAACCCGGATTATCCTGGCCGGAAACTACATGCAGAACGAGCTGGTTGTGCGGCACGAGATGCTGCACGCTCTGCTGGACCACGAAGGACATCCCAAAGAGTATTTCATCGAACGCTGCGGACTCACCTGGGACTCCTGGCACGGCGGCAACTAACTTAGCCCCTCGCTCTGCGGGCGGCTAATCACAAAACAAGAGCACAGAGGCCATGACCGGTCTCTGTGCTCTTCGCTTTGTGAAGCGCCTGTCGCTACGGCTGGCTGATCGGTGTCGGAGTCTCCCTCTGGAAGACAGTCCCGTCGCCAAGCTGGCCGAGCGAGTTATCCCCCCAGCAGTACGCCTGCCCGCCACTAGTCACACCGCAGACATGGCCGGCACCCGCGCTGAGCGAGGCAAAGCTGAGCCCGCCGGCAACCGGGGTGGGAGTCGTTGCATTGTCGGTGCTGCCGTTGCCCAGCTGCCCAGACACATTGTAGCCCCAGCAGTACGCCGCGCCGCCCGCAGTGAGACCGCAGGAGAAGCTCTCGCCGGAAACCAGAGAAGTGAAGGTCAAGCCGCCGGTCACCGCCAGCGGAGTAAGGCTTTCGGTCGTGGTGACGGTGTCCTGACCCAGACGCCCATTCAGGTTGGCACCCCAGCAATAGGCCGCGCCTCCGGTGACCAGACCGCACGTGTGTACCTGACCGGGGGCTACCTGAGTGAAGAGCAATCCGCCGATGACCGCCGAGGGCTGATTGGTGTTGGTCTTCGGGGCACCGTTGCCCAGCTGGCCAAAGCCATCTTCGCCCCAGCAGAATGCCGCGCCGCTGGTCCGCACCCCGCAGCTGTAGAAGGCCCCGGCGGCAAGTTGGGTCCACGTCCCCAACGACTGGACGGCATCCGGGGTAGAGACCGCGGCGATTGGGGCTCCGTTACCCAACTGTCCACTGCCGTCAGCGCCCCAGCAGTAGGCCTTGCTTGCACTGTTGATGGCGCAGGTCTGGCGGCCGCCTCCAGTGCCGGTCGTGATGACCTGGAACACCATTCCGCCAGAGACGGGCTGGGGTACCGAGTCGGACGCCGTGGTGCCGTTGCCCAAGGCGCCAGCCGCGTTCCGGCCCCAGCACCAGGCGGCGCCAGCGCCGGTCAGCGCGCAGCTATAGAGCCGCCCCGCCGAGATCTGCGAGAACGTGTGTCCGCCAGCGATGGCGGTCGGAGTCAGGCGGTTGGTGAAGCTGTTGTCGCCCAAGGCGCCTTCAATGTTATCACCCCAGCAGAACCCCACCCCATCCACCGTCACGGCGCAGGAATGCCCGCTGCCGGCGGCAATCGACGCCACATGGAAGGAACCCGTCGCGTTGAAGTCGATGGTCGTGGCAACCAGCGCGGCACTTGCGTTCACCGTGTTGGCGCCGGCCGAGGAACCGAGAGTCCAGCTCGCCAGGGTCGCGATGCCAGTCGCGTCGGTGGTCATCGGGTTGGTTGGACTGATCGTTCCACCACCAGCCGTGACATTGAATGTCACTGCGACACCAGGAACCGGATTACCGCTTCCGTCGGTCACCTGTACCGAGGGGGGATTGGCTACGCTGGTGCCGACGCCGGTGGTCTGATTAAGGGGCGAAAGCGCTACAATGTTGGCGGCCGCGCCCGCATTCAAGGCGATGCTGGACGAGGTGGCAGAAGTGAGACCCGTCGCCGCGAATCCCAAGGTGTAGTTACCGACCGCCCCGGTCAGGGAGAGGTTGGTGAAGGCGGCTACTCCATTCACGTTGGTATTGACGCTGAGTGTGCCGCCGAGTCCCGCCGTAGTCGGCGTGCGGGACACTGTCACCGCGACTCCGGCCTGGCTGACGGCGTTGCCACCGGCATCGACCAGTCGCACCCTGGGCTGCGTGGCAAACGCGCTGCCGTTGTTGGCCGAGGTCGAGGGCTGGGTAACCATCTTGAGTGCCGTCGCGGAGCCGACGGTAAGGTTGAAGCTCGCGGAGGTAGCTCCGGTGAGGCCCGTCGCGGAGAATGACAGAGTCCGGTTTCCGGTGGTCCCGGCCAAGGACAGGTTGGTGAATGTCGCGACCCCGCTGGCGTTGGTTGCAATGGTGCTAGTGCCACCGAGGGTGCCCCCGCCTGTTGCGATGGCCGCGCTGACCGCGACTCCCGCCTGCGACACCGGATTGCCGAAGCCGTCATGCAATGCCACGACCGGCTGCGAGGTGAGCGCGACACCATTCACCGCACCCGACGGCTGGGTCGTAATGACCAGAGCCGCGGCGGCTCCGGCCGTGCCGTTCGCGGTGAAGGTAACCGGAGAGCCAGCCAACCCAGCTGCAGTAGCGGTTAGCGTATTCGCGCCGGCGGTATTTCCCAGCGTCCAACAGGTGAGCGCGGCGATGCCGTTCGCGTCGCTCGAGGCGGATCCGCCGGTGATGCCACCACCGCCCGCGGTTAACGCAAACGTCACGGGAACACCGGACACCGGATTCCCGCTCGCGTCGGTGACCAGGACCGCGGGCGGGATGGCGACGGTCGTTCCAACGGTCGCGCTCTGGTTGTCGCCGGCGCTGAGCGCCAGGTTCGCGGCTGGGCCGGCTGAGAGTGTGATTGTCCCCGAAGTGACCGAGGCATAGGTCGGTGCGGAGAACAGCAGCGTCCTATCGCCCACCGACCCGGTAATAAGGAGGTCGGTGAACGTGGCCTTGCCGCCGCCACCGGTCGTGGCGGTGCTGGTGCCACCCAGGGTACCGCCGCCCGAAGCGAGCGTGGCCGTCACGACCACGCCGGCCTGACTCACGGCGTTGCCCAGATTGTCCTGCAGTTGAATTGCCGGCTGTTGCACGAAGACCGAACCGCTCTGGGCCGTGGCCGAGGGGGCCGTGCTGATCGCCAGCTTGGCGGCGGCCCCAGCCTGGGCCGTCGCCGTGAAGGTGACCGATGGCAGAGCGCCGACCGAGGCATCGAGCGTGTTGTCTCCCGCCACCGCGCCGAGGGTCCAGCTCGTGACCTGCGCGATTCCGCCAAGACCCGTCGCAACGCTGCCACCCGTGACACTGCCTCCACCGGATGTAACGGTGAAAGTCACGGTCGCGCCGACGACCGGATTGCCACTTCCATCGAATACCTGGACAGTCGGGCGGTTGGACACTGGTTGTCCGACCGTGCCGCCCAGAATCGTCGAGGTGGTCGCTACGATGGTCGCCGGCGTTCCCACCTGCACGTCGATGACGCCGGAGGCGACCGAGGTAAGACCTGTGCTGGTAAACGTCAGGGTGCGAGGCCCGACCGTTCCGATGATGGTGAGGTTGGTGAAATTGGCAGCGCCAGTCGCGTCGGTGTTCTCGGTGAGCGTCCCGTTGAGGGTGCCACCACCCGTGGCGATCGCGACGGTGACTGGAACACCCGCCTGAGCCCTGTCATTCCCATAAACGTCACGCAGCTGCACCACCGGTTGCTGAGGAAACGCGCCGCCACTCGGCACGATGGCCGAGGGAGCGGTGGGCAGCGCGAGGGCCGTCGCCACGCCGGCCGTTGCGGTCGCGGTGAATGTGGCGGGGGTAAGTCCGGTAACCGAGCCGCGCAGGGTGTTAGCGCCTGCGAGAGTACCAAGCGTCCAGGAGCCGACCGTGGCAACACCGTTGGCTCCAGTTGTAGCAGTGCCGCCGGTGATTGTGCCGCCACCGGATTGAACCGTAAACGTGACGTCCACGCCCGACATCGGGTCGCCGTTCTGATCGCGCACCACCACCGCGGGGGGGACAGGAACCGCGGTCGCAACCTCTACCGACTGGTTGGTGCCGGCGCTGATGCCGACGCTGCTTGCGATTTTGGGAGTCGGGCCGGTGCCGCCGCTGTCACCTCCACTGCAGGCGACCAGGTAGGCCAGCGCGCTAACGAGTACAATCCGGCGAGGGAGGCGCATCACGCATCAGGTTTCAGGATCGGGGTTGCGCCTGCTGGTCCCTCAGCGGCACAGGAGGACGGGCGCTAGAGGCGAGAACCGTGCCCGTCGTCGGATTGGCGGGCACTGTCTAATCCCGATGCGGGGTATGACGTTAAGTTATTTAGCTGTTTGAAGTTACGGGGATGGGCTAATGTGATGAAATACGATACAGAGAGGAGAGCGAGCGCTTTCGACTCGCGTTGCGCAAGCAAACTCTCAGAGCAGCAAATGGTTGCCGCTCAGTTCGGACCACTCCCGGCCGTTGCCCCGGTGGAGGCCGGCAGGTACAGATCGAAGACCTTCATGACGACGTCTCGCGGCTTGATGTCGGTCCGGTTTTGCAGGAAGTAGATCGAGAAGTGCTGGCTCCGGCAGCGAAGAATGTAGGAGAGGTAGCCCTCCCAGCTCCCCGAGTGCCCTTCGAAGTGATAGCCATTCCTGTCGGCGATCCCCCAGGCGAACCCGTAGTCGACCGACTTGCCATCCAGCAGGCGCCCCGGTTCGAACGCGTCCCCAAGCGTGGTCTGCCGCACGAGCTGATCGGTATAGAGTGCGGCGTCATAGCGCGCGAGATCCTCCACTGAGCAATACACCGAGCCGGAGCCTACCAGGTTGTCGAGCGGGTCCTTGTCGTCGGCGGTGAATTTCTTGCCCGATTTGTCGTAGCCTCGGGCACGTTCTGGTTCCGCGAACCGGGTGGCATTGGGAAGCGAGAAGCAGCCGGTCATTCCGGTCGGGCCAAACACCCGCTGCTGAAGAAAGCCGTCGAGCGATTGCCCCGAGACATGCTCGACCAGTGTGCCGAGCAGATCGTAGCCCGCGTTGCTGTAGGAGAACTCCCTGCCCGCCGGTTTCGGCGTTCCCCAGCGGTGGAGCAACGCCAGGGCGTCGTCGTTCGTTGGCATAGGACTCGAGGCGAGCAGTAGCTTGTAGCCCGTCGAATCGTCGTAGTAGTCGGGAATGCCGGAGGTATGATGGAGCACCTGCCGGATGGTGAGCGAATCGCCGAACCGGGCAACCTCAGGCAGGTGCTTGCCGACCGGATCGTCGTAGTCGAGCCGGCCATCCTGATGCAGCATCATCAGGGACAGAGCCGTGAACTGTTTGCCAGTCGATGCCATGTGGTATCGAGTGCCGGGGAGATTCGGCTTCCTGGAGTCGAGATCCGCGAGCCCGTATCCCGCGATATGAATTACCTTGCCGTCCCGGATCACGACGATGGAGCCGCCTGGCTCGTTAGACTTGATGGCGGCCTGTACGACGGCATCCACCCGAGGGTCACGCGGTGCATTAGATTGGGCGCCCAGAGCGGGCGCCACAAAGAGCAGAGCACCCAACGCGAGCAGGCGGCGCAGGACCGTCATGCCTGACTCCGATTAGAAAGGATTGCTGAAGGTATTTGACCCAGAAGCCAAACGAAACCCGTCCGTTGCACGTGTCGTATCCGTTCTGACCCTCTCCTTCATAGTTCCATATGAGACGTTTCTGGCTCGGCCTGGTCCTTGGTGCGTTACTGCTCCCGCTGGGAACTCTCGGGGCGGCGGCCCTTGGCCTCATGGGGACCGACACGGCGCCCAATCCGCCGCTCTGGGAAGCCAAACTCGCCCGACTTGCGTTCACCCGGTCGGTTGCGCGACACGCCGATTCGATTCCAAATCCCGTCCCTCCCAGCGAAGACCAGCTGCGGGTTGGACTCCGGATCTATTCCGGCAATTGCGGCGAATGTCATGGATTCCCCAATCATCCGAGCAGTTTCGGCCTCTCCTTCTATCCGCGGGCGAAACAATTCGCCGAAACTCCGCCCTCGCGCCCCGACTGGCAGAACTACTGGATCATGACTCACGGGATCCGGCGGACCGCAATGGCGGCGTGGGTGAACGAGCTCTCAGAGGAAAAGCGGTGGCAGGTGGCGACGT
>DATIOP010000411.1:0-2392 GCA_035472975.1 Gemmatimonadales bacterium | reverse complement strand
GTCCGGAGCGCAGCGTCCGGCTGAGGCCGAGGGTATCCGTGAAGCCACCGGCCACGCGAATGGGCTGACCCGAGATCGACCAGAGATCGCCCCCGCCGACGTACCCGGCGCCCACCGTGAATACCAGTCTCGCCTCATCGGAGGTCGCCTGGGCCTCCAGGGTGGAGGCGAGTCCAAGTGCGGCGAGGCCGATGAGGAGGCAGAGCCGGGGCATCAATCGTCCACCAGCGAGGTAAGTTCCGCCATCAAACAGCGGTCCATGACCACAGGAATGCCTGCATCGACGAGACGCCGAGCCGTTTCCGGATCCCTGATTCCCATCTGGAGCCACACCAGCGAGGGGCGGATGGCGAGCAACGGCTCGGCCAGGGCAGCCACGAATTCGGAGCGCCGGAAGACGTTGACCACGTCGATGGCTCCGACCGCTTGTGCCGCTGACTCGAGGTCGGGATAGGCCCGCTCCCCCAGGACCGACTCCACTGCGGGTCGGACCGGAACGATGCGGTATCCCGCGTCCTGCAGATAGGATGCGACTTCATGGCTCGGACGTGCAGGGTTGGGGCTCAAGCCGACCACTGCAATGGTGCGCGCTTCCCGCAGCAGGCGACTCAGCGTTGTCCGGTCGGGCGCGGCTCCATGAGTGCTTGGCATGCTCGCCCGTGTGGATCAATCGGCTGGATTGCTCGGTGGAGACGGCCTCGGCCCGGGTCGTTCGCACACGGTCCGGGCTTCTCCCGAGAACCTGGCCACGTCACTCACAATTCGGCCCACTCCCCGGACAAGGTCTCGTCTTCCGCGATCCGAATGCGAATGAGCCTGACGCCGGCGGGAAGCTGCCGGGCGATTCTGTGATGGAGATAGTCGGCGATCGCTTCGCAGGTCGGGATTGTCTTCCCGTACGCGAAGGCCGCCACATCAAGATTGAAGTGCTTGCCGTGGAACGGCCCGGTCACCTCTTCCGCAAGGATGCGGTCGAGAAGGCCGAGATCCATCACCATGCCCGTGACCGGATCGATCTCCCCGCCGACCGTAACGATGCAGCGATAGTCGTGGGCGTGGCCGGGCTCGGCGGTGCATTCGCCGAAAGTGGCGCGGTTCTTTTCGGGTGACCAGTCCGGCTTGAAGTACCGATGCCGGGCCGTGAATCCTACGACTCTGGTCAGCGAGGAGCCCATTGTCAGGTCAGAACGAGAACCCGATGCCGAAGCGGAATTCGGCGCCACCACTCCACTCCTCCGCCTTGTGCCCAGCCAGAACAGCGTGGGAACGGGTTCCCGGTGGCGCCGGGTCATCCGCCGGCTCATCAAAGTAGGAGCTGGGATACTTGAGCTGCCAGAAGAGCCAGCGCCCATCCACCCGGAAGTGGATGCGCTGGCCTGGGAAGAACCGGAATCCAAAAAGCGGAGCCAGCACCGCCCGGGTGCCGAAACGGTAGCCGCTGGTATCTGCTGGTGTCTCCTCCGCCCAGGCTACACCGGCAGTTCCGCCGACGAAGGGCGCGAAGCCATGCCAGCTCTTCTTGCCGGTAATGTTCAGCTGGACGGTTCCCTCCAGCATGTTGAGCCGCTGCGAAACGGGACCCTTCACCCGTGCATTCACCGGGTCGTCGGCGTCGACGATCAACCGGTCGAGCACTCCGGTCTCGAAGTTCGCGCCAAGCGAGAGCGTGTTGCTCAGCCGGTAGTCGATCCGTCCACCGTATACGACGCCATCGTGTGGCCCGATACCGATATCTCCTCCGTCGCCGCCGATCCAGCCCGCATACGGCGTGACCGAAATATTGTAGAGGACGTCGCGGTAGGGAGAGGACGAGGGCGGATGGCCGACCTGGGCATCCAGTCGGGCCGCCAGGGATAACAGCGCAAACGTGAGGCTGAGGCGAAATCGCATCGGCGAAAGGTAGTGGGGGACTCGAGGCATTGAGGATCGAGCGCGCCTATTTCGCACTGTTCAGGCGCAGATCTCGTCCCGTCATTTCAGGGGGTTGTTCCAGGCCGAGGAGGCCGAGCACGGTGGGTCCTACATCGCACAGGGCGCCCCCCGAGCGAAGCGGGTTGTTCCCGGCCCGCACGGCAACCAGGGGCACCGGATTCGTGGTGTGAGCGGTATGGGGACCCCCGGTCTCGGGGTCGATCATCAACTCGCAGTTTCCATGATCGGCCGTAATCAGCACCGTGGCTCCGGCGGATTCCGCTGTCGCCAGGACCCGGTCCAGGCACTGGTCCACGGTTTCCACCGCCTTGATGACGGCGGGCAGCACTCCTGTGTGTCCGACCATATCCGCGTTGGCAAAATTGCAGAGCATGAAATCATGACTCTTCTTCGCGATGGCGCCGCACAGTACATCGGTGATCCCTGCGGCGCTCATCTCCGGAGCGAGATCGTAGGTCGC
>DATIOP010000410.1:0-4619 GCA_035472975.1 Gemmatimonadales bacterium | reverse complement strand
CTCGACCCGAGGCTCGAACCGATACCATTCCCCGCGCTGGATCAGGCGATTGAATGACCCGACCTGGAAGTAGTCTTCCACGGCCACGGTCACGTGATGGCGATTCTCAGGCTGGGGAAGAGATTCCATGCGGTCAGTGTTGGGTTGAGGCAGTCGCAGATCGTGCGCTGTTGACCACTTAGGCAAAGGTTGGGCCTAGTAATGTTGTCGTAACTGTCGATGGATCGCTACACTGTGCCTGATGGTCTCCGGCAGGTCGAACTAGGTCCACACATGTGTTGAGCTGACGCAACGCCTAGGCCTCCTTGAGGGAGCAACCTATGGCTGGCACTTCACTTGCCGCGCACCAGCCAAAGCTCCAGCCACCTTCTCATGAGACCCGATGCCCACTGAACGTAAGGTCGATGCGACGCTCCCGCCTGCCCCTCGCCTCCCGACGGTGCAGCGCGGGCTCGTCTTCGGACTCCTCGTTCTTCATGTGGTACTGGCTTGGCTCACCCGAGCGGTTGCGATTGGGACCGGGAATGACGATGCGACCTATGTCCTGCTGGCAAGGTCGGTCCGTCATTTCGAATACGTCGATCGGCACCTGGTGAACACGCCGGTGCACTCGCAGTATCCCCCTGGTTATCCCGCAATTCTGGCGCTGTTCGGCGGTCAGCTGGGACCTTCGATCAATCAGGCTCTTGGTGTCGGGGTGATTCTGTCATTGCTCGGACTATGGCTGGCATTCGATATCGCCAGGCGGGTGATGCCGATCGGTTTTGCGATCGGGATGTTGGCGCTCCTGACGGTCAATCCACGACTTCTGGAGTATGCAGGGCAGGTTCGAAGCGAGATCCCCTATACCACGCTGACTCTGCTTACCGTCTGGTTGCTCTTGACTCAAGGCAACCGGGCTCGTGCCATCGGCTGGTGCATCGCGGGGGCGGTCCTAGCCGCCCTCACCCGGAGCATCGGTGTCACCCTGATCGGGGCATTGTGTCTCTTGTGGCTATTCGAGCGCCGCTTTGCCCGGGCGACTGTGCTGGCCAGCGTCTCGGCGTCAACGGTGGGGGGGTGGATTGTATGGAATTTCCTCGCTCCCGACCAGTTTGCCAGCCGGTCCTATGCGGCTCTCGCTGGAAGCGCACCCCAGAAAGACATCGGGAACCCCGCGAGCCTCCTCGGGCACCGGCTCATGGGGTTCGTCCAGGACTACATCGGCGGGAGCATCCAGGCCACCTTGGGGGTCCCGACGATCCCTGGAATGGTGGTGGACAATCTCTTCTGGGTGGTGGTCGTCTTCCTGTTGCTGGCGATCGGCCTCGTAGTCGCATCTCGACGGGCCCTCCCCCTCGCGGCGTACGTCTGCACCTACTTCGCCTTCCTCGCACTCTGGCCTCACAAGCTCTCCCGGTTCCTTCTGCCGATGATCCCCTTCGTCCTGCTGCTCATTACTTGGGGAGCAGCGGTCCTCGTGCAGCGGTGGCAACGAAGGTGGCTTCCAGCGGTGTTCGCTCTCCTTGGGGCGTTCATCGTGGTCGGCTGTCTTCAACAATACTTGCCGAACCTCCAGCAGAGTTTGGCCTGTCCGAGGGAGAATTCTCTGGAATCCCCGGCTTGTTTCACTGAGCCCCAACGGAGCTTTTTTGCATTGGCCCGTTACGTCAGGGAGAACACGCCGGCCAACGCCAGGTTCCTTACGACCAAAGAGGCGACGTTCGCCTTTTACACGAGTCGTCAGGTGATGCACGCGGATCTGGCGATACTCAAGTTTGGAGCCGATCTGCTGCCGTCGGTCTCCGCGCGGGGTATAGAGTACATCGTTCTCTCACCCTTGATTGGGACCCGTCTTCCGATAGGCCTGCTTCCGGTATGCCGTCGACTCGAGACCGTAACGACCTTTCCGGGTACTACGGCACTTCTCAGAATCCGCCCGGCCGGTTCCGCTGTCCCGGACGGGACCTGTG
The DNA here is from genome assembly GCA_035472975.1 of Gemmatimonadales bacterium. Classification (GTDB taxonomy): domain Bacteria; phylum Gemmatimonadota; class Gemmatimonadetes; order Gemmatimonadales; family GWC2-71-9; genus DATBGE01. The sequence continues at coordinate 2,667 of DATIOP010000410.1, read as the reverse complement.
ATGCCGTTTCGAAGCTTCCCGAGAACTTCCCGGCTCGAAAGGCGGAAGAGGATCGATAACCCCTCGATCATCCGATCCCTTGGGTGGCACCGCCTTTGCTCTTTGTCCCGTGATATGGCTACCGGATTGAGCAACTCCTTGCGCCAATGAGCGATGCACTGTCCGCCCCGGCCGGGGAAACCAGTCTGGGGGGGACCGACCATGGGGGCATTCTGCGGCCGATTCTGGCGTTGCTGCTTCTCGCCTCCGGGCATCCGTCACGTCTGACGCCCGCTCTGCGTGCAGTAGCTCGCGCTTGTGGTGATTTTGGGGTGCGGCTTGTTGTGATCTGGCCCGGCTCCGAAGCGAACTTGCGCGCCATTCCCGATGCGGGTGACCTCGAGGTTGTGTCCGTGCCTCCCGAATCCGAGCTTATGGAACGACGCCGGATTGCCGCAGCCCAGGTGAGCGCCGACCTGATGATGTTCGTCGACGAGCGGGACGTGGAGCACCAAGTCTGGTCGGAAGTGCTGGCCAGCCGGGTGGGATTCCTGCGCGGTACCAAGCCTGATGAGCCGGGAGTCGATTGGCGGGCTACCCTCGCCGACCTTGGCGTGAAGCCCGATGCCGACATCCGCTGAGCGGTCGGTGAAATCACTTTCCGTCGTTATCCCCTCGGTCAACGGCTGGGGTGATCTCGAAGGGTGCCTGCAGGCGCTCGAAAGACAGAGGACCGACGCGGACCTGGACGTGCTCGTGGTTGATCGCATCGGTAATGGGATCCGTGAGCAGGTGCGTCAACGGTTCCCCCGAGTCACGGTGATACCGGCGCCTCCAGGGACGACGATTCCGGATCTCCGGGCCATGGCCTTCGAGCGGGCCCGGGCGGACTCGGTCGCAGTGATAGAGGACCACGTCCTCGTTCCCGAAGGATGGGCTGCGCAGTTGCTCGCGGCACAGGCCAGGGGCGAGGAGGTCGTGGGTGGTTCGGTCGACAATGCGGCAACCACGCGGCTGATCGACTGGGCGGCATTCCTCTGCGAATACAGCCAGCTCCTCCCGCCGCTTCCGGAAGGCCCGGTTCCGGGACTCACCGGGAACAACACGGTCTACCGCAGGTCGCTGCTGGAAAAGCATCGGGATGCCACTCGGGCCGGACGGTGGGAGAACTATCTTCATGATGCCTTGCGCCGTGATGGGGTAGTCCTATATCAGCGCCCGGAAATTCGGGTGGGCCACAAGAAGCACTACACCGCGTGGGAGTACCTCTCTCAACGGTTCCTCTACGCCCGATCCTATGCCGGGGTCCGGGTCCAGGGGGCTTCACTACTTCGGCGCTTGTTTTACGGTCTCGCGGCATTCGCGCTGCCGCCGGTTCTGTTCCTCCGTGTGGTCCGAACCGTATGGAGGAAGGGACGTCATCGCTCCGAATTGTTGCGCTCCATCCCTCTCCTCACCCTCTTTGTGTCTTCGTGGGGGCTGGGCGAAGTGGTCGGCTATTGGTTTGGAGCCGGCGACGCGTTGAGCAAGGTCTGCTGAGGACACTGATGCGGCACATCCTGAGTCCGTATATCGATTCCCAAGCTGTTGCGGAGGCACGTTGACCGGACCAACACCAGCGGCGCGCCAGGTAACCCGGCTCAAGCCCGGCGACCGCACGGTCGTGATCGGGGCGGGGCCGGCCGGTCTGACCGCGGCCTATCTCCTCGCCAAGGAGGGGCATGCCGTCACGGTGCTCGAAGGCGATGACATGGTGGGAGGGATCTCCCGTACAGCGCAGTACAAGGGCTTCCGCTTCGATATCGGTGGCCATCGCTTCTTCACCAAGATTGCGCCGGTAGAAGCCCTGTGGCATGAGATCCTGGGAGATGAGTTCATCAAGGTCCCGCGCCTCTCCCGCATCCATTACAACGGCAATTATTTCGACTATCCCCTGAAAGCCGCGAACGCGCTGAAGGGACTCGGCCTCTGGAACGCGATCCGAATTGTCCTGAGCTACCTTCGCTCGCATTGGTGGCCCAATCCGGTCGAAGAAAACTTCGAGCAATGGGTGACCAACCGCTTTGGTCGGCGGCTTTATCTGATCTTCTTCAAGACCTACACGGAGAAAGTCTGGGGAATTCCCTGTACGGAGATCCGTGCCGAATGGGCCGCGCAGCGGATCCAGGGGCTGTCGCTCGCCAAGGCGATTCTCTCCGCCGCGGCGCTCAATAAGCGCTCCACGGCGATCAAGACGCTCATCAACGAGTTCGAGTATCCCCGGCTGGGTCCCGGCCAGATGTGGGAGATGACCCGCGATCGCCTGGTCGAGATGGGTCATCAGGTTCACATGAAGCACTATGTGACGGCGATCGAGCTCAAGGATGGGAAAGCGGTAGCGGTCCGCGCCTCGACACCCGACGGAGAGAAGCGGTTCGAAGCCGATCATGTCATCAACACGATGCCGGTTCGCACCCTCGTGCGGTCGCTGCAGCCCGCGGCTCCCGCAGCCGTGCGAGAATCGGCCGAGGGACTGGGCTACCGGGATTTTCTGGTCGTAGCCCTGATGCTGGACCGGAGCGATCTCTTCCCCGACAATTGGATCTACATCCACACGCCGGGTGTCATGGTTGGGCGGATCCAGAACTTCAACAACTGGAGCCGAGCCATGGTGCCGGTGCCGGGGACGACCTGCCTTGGAATGGAGTA
>DATIOP010000409.1:0-4511 GCA_035472975.1 Gemmatimonadales bacterium | reverse complement strand
TCTGAAATCTTCCTGAGATCGATGACATGTCGCGGGGTTTGCTGCAGCCGCTTCATGTTGGGGTAAAGGTCAGTCCCTCCAGCGACGTAAGACGCGTCGAGCCCGTGAGCGGTCTTGATGCGAACCGCCTCGTCTACCGTGGCGGGGAAGCTGGGCGCGAAAGCGGGCAGGCGCAGCATGATCAGGCCGTGGGCACAGCGGTGGAACGCGGCGTCGCCTTACCGTCACCACCTTCGGCCGGTGTGCGCACGCAGACCGGCTCCGGCCAAGTGATGTGCGGAGTCGAGGTGGGACCGAACCGCGGCTCGGCTCCCTTGGCCTTGGCCTGCAGCGCCTTGTACACCTTGGGCGGACTCATCGGCACTTCATCGACTCTGACCCCGACCGCGTCGTAGATCGCGTTGGCCACGGCAGGCATGATCGGCAGCAACGGGCCCTGCCCAGCCTCTTTTGCCCCGAAGGGACCGTTGGCATCAGGTCCCTCGACCAGATAAGTGATCACGTCGGGCATTTCCCAGGTCGTGGGACTCTTGTATTCCAGCATCGAGGGGAACTTGTGCACCACATTGCGGTTCTCGCGGTACACCATCTCCTCCATCAGCGCCTCACCCAGACCCATGTAGACACTGCCCTCGACCTGTCCCATGACCAGCGCCGGGTTGATGCTGCGACCGATGTCGTGTGCGATCCAGATCGTGGGAACCCGAACGATTCCAGTCTCCGGATCCACCTCGACTTCGGCGACAGCAGCCGAGTAGCTGTACGCCGCGGACGGACCGACACCGGCGCCACGGTATTTCCCGGCCGGCCTGGGTGGCGCGTAGCTCCCGACCGAGCCGATCGTCCCGAAGCGGGACTCCGCCACGACCACCGCCTCGGCGAAGCTCAGGCCCGGTTCGGGATTCTCAACGTCAAAGACCCTGCCTTTGGCGAACACGATGCGCTCAGGACTCGCGTTCAGCTTCGCAGCGACCGCGTCCGCGATTTGCGCACGGGCTCGCTCCGCCGCTTGAATCGCCGCCTGGCCCGTCATCAGCGTGACTCGCGACGAATAGCTGCCGAGGTCAACCGGGGTGAGATCGGTATCGGCGGTGACGACCGCGATGTCGGCCGGTTCAATGCCCAGGATCTCCGCGACGATCAATGCGAGGACGGTATCCGAGCCCTGCCCGATTTCGGTGGACCCGCAGAAGACGGTCACCCCGCCGCCTCGATCGCATTTGATCTGCACCCCGGAATGGGGCATCTCGTTCCAGTAGATCGCCACACCGGCGCCCGTGATGTAGGAGGAACAGGCGAGCCCGATGCCGCGGCCATACGGTAGCTTGCCGTAGCGCTCCTTCCACCGTGAGCCGGCGACAACTTTCTCAATACACTCGCCCAGTCCGATCGTACCGATCCGGAGCCAGTTCGCGGTGATCGTGTTCGGCTTCACCAGGTATCTGAGCCGCATCTCCGCGGGGTCGAGTTTCAACTCCTCCGCGATCTTGTCGAGCTGAACCTCCAGCGCGAAGCGCGGCTGCGGAGTACCGTGACCCCGCTTGGGACCGCAGGGAGGCTTGTTGGTGAACGCCCGGGCGCCCTTGAACCGGTAGGATGGGATATCGTAGGTGACGGTCTGCAAGGCGCCGGTGTAGTAGGTACTCGCGACACCATAGGAGCCATAGGCACCACCATCCAGATACGATTCGAAGTCCATCGCGGTAATGGCGCCTTCCTTCGTTACGCCGGTCCGGATCTTCATGAGCACCGGGTGCCGTCCCCGATGACAGTAGAAGACTTCTTCCCGAGTGAGGCAGATCTTGACCGGGCGCCCGGTCATCATGGCCAGCTTGGCGACCACGATCTCGTGATTGAAAGGATCGCTCTTCCCGCCGAACCCTCCACCGTTCGGGGTCGCGATCACGCGAATCCTGCTGGGGGGCAACTCCAGCACCTTTGCCAGCGCCCGATGCACGTAGTGCGGGCACTGGGTCGAGCTCCAGACGGTCACCTTTCCCGCGGCCGAGAACTCCGCCACGGCGGCGTGCTGCTCCATCGGGAGGTGAGTGTTGCCTTCGTAGAAGAAGAGATCCTCCCGGATCAGGTCGGCCGCCGCGAAGCCGCCTTCCAGGTCGCCAAACTCGAGATTGACCTGCTTGTGCAGGTTGCCGCTGTCGGCATAATCGTGGAGCTGGGGGGCCGGAGTTGTTGCGGCGTCATCCACTGATCCAATGGTGGTCAGCGGTTCGTAGGTGACATCGATCAGCCGGCAGGCTTCCGCGGCAATGTCCTCGTCCCGCGCCGCGACCGCTGCGACTGGATCACCGATGAAGCGGACGACATCGGGACAGAGAGCATGCTCGTCCTGGCTGACCGGAAGGACTCCGAACGGAATGGGAAAATCGCCGCCGGTAACCACGGCGTGGACGCCGGGCAGGGCCGCGGCTCGGGAGGTATCGATTCGCACGATGCGCGCATGCGGATGGGGACTCCGCAGCAGCTTGCACCAGAGCATCCGGGGAAGGATCAGATCATCGGCGAAGCGGGTCTGGCCCGTCACCTTGGCCACGCCGTCGATCCGCGGCCGCGGTGTGCCTACGACCTGAAAGTCGCGGTCCTTGCCGCCCTTCCCATCAGTGGCCATACAGACTCTCGCGCGTCGGTTCCGCGGCTTCGCCGCGCATGCGGGCAGCCGCCAGCTCCACGGCCTCGTAGATCTTCACGTATCCCGTGCACCGGCAGAGATTGCCGCCCAGCGCAGAAACGATCTGCGGCCGGGTCGGGGCTCGGTTTTCCTCGAGAAGTGCCTTCGCGGTCAGCAGAATCCCCGGGGTGCAGTAACCACACTGCGCCGCACCCAACTCGGCGAACGCCTGCTGCAACGGATGAAGCTCGGCGCCTGCCGCAAGACCTTCCACCGTGGTGACCGACCGATTCTCGCAGGCCACTCCCAGCTCGAGGCAGGAGAGGATAGGAACACCGTCGACCAGGACGGTGCAGGTCCCGCATTCGCCGAGCTCGCATCCGTGCTTGGTGCCGGTGAGCTGCAGGTCCTCGCGAAGGACTTCAAGGAGAGTCTTTTGGGGGGCGACGAGACAATCAATCCGCTCTCCGTTCACCTCGAGGGAGAGTGGAGATTTTGGTAAAGCTGGGGTGAGGGTCACCAAAGGATTGCCCATCGAGCCTCTCTGTCTGGCCTCCCAGTCCGTCTTGTTCGCCCCGTCCGTCCCAACCGCCATGCCGCCCGACCGCCTTCCCGCCCTCTTACAACGGCTTCAACTTCGCCAACACCTCCGCCACCACTCCCGCAGGAACCCTGCACGCCAGCTCCGCCCGGCGAGCTTCCCAATCGGCGCTTCGCAGGTGATCGGCCAGGACCACGCCGCGCACCGGCAGGTTCTCGGGCAAGGCGACCTCGAAGGGATAGCCCTTCGCCGACGGGGCGATCGCGCACATGAGTGCCAGCCTCGCCCTGCTGTTGTAGTGCGCGGGAGAGACTACGAGTGCCGCGCGACGCGCGACCTTCTGCCCGTCGTTTTCAGGCTCGACCGTCACCCACACTACATCGCCTCGGTCCGGCGTCACACGACCTCACGCCCGACCGGCTTGCCCCAATCAGTTTCACCGTGGCGGTTCTCTGGCGTGATCTGATCGGCCAACTCCTCGAGCCCATACTCTCGGCTCAGGGGAGTCAGGACGATGCGACCACCGGAGACACTGATATCAACCTCAGACCCCTCGGCCAAGCCTGTTTCCAAGCTGAACGCCTTGGGAATTCTGATTCCCAAACTATTACCCCACTTCGATATACGTGCTCGCATCTGATGAAACCATGTTGTATATACATTGAAGATACGGACAACAACTGAGTCGGTCAAGCTGCACCGTGCATTTTCTTGAACTGGACGCAATCCCGCCACCATTCTAGCTTCGTTCCCCATGCGAGCTTCTGGTCGCCGCCGCTCGGCGCTCACCCTGCTGGTCGTGGTCCTCCTCGGGGGGATCATCCTGCCGGGCGTCGATGCCATACTGTTCCACGGACGCGGTGCGGGCACAACCTTCGGAGCCCGTCTCGAAGCCACCAGTAGCGGTGAGCACGCAGTTCAGTGTCCTCAGGCCGACCAGCTTCGCAGTGGTCGCGCGCTCGCCGCCACTCCGCCTCAGACCAGCACCGCGACTCCTATTGGAATCGCAGTCATCGTTCGCAACACCCCTCTCCTGCTCTCCAATCCGGTCCATACTCCGGTTCTTCCTCGCGCACCGCCGTCGCTCCTCGCCTGATCAGCTCATTTCCCAATAACTGATTTACCAGTCCGGTCACGGCTTCTTCGGCCGGATCTTGCTCTGGAGTTCTATGACAGACCGCTCACGTTGTGCGGTCCTGATGCTTGTCCTTCTCATGGCGAGGGGAGGGACGGCGAGTGCGCAGGTACCCGATTCCGCTCTGGGGGCGGTCCACGCGATGAACGCGCGGCTCGACTCCCTGGAGGCGGGTACTTGTCCTACGGGACCGCCGGTTCAAATCCCGG
>DATIOP010000408.1:0-5482 GCA_035472975.1 Gemmatimonadales bacterium | reverse complement strand
TGAAACGGTCACCAAGCCCCCGTGCCTGGTGGCCGTTTCGTATTTCGGTCACTGGCTGGGTTCGGTTCCCCAGTCGCTCGAACCGCGGTAGACCCGCCTTCGGTCCAGCTCCCAGATTCCCCGACTGCTCACACTTCTCCCCTCCGCAAAATTGGCTGGGGTGTTCAACGCATCCGCCATGGAACGGGCCTTTGCACTGGCGTTGTCCGCATAGTGAATGACTTCGGCCTCGAGTGTCATCGGTAGCACCGGTGCGCCGAACTCGAGCTTGCCATGGTGAGACAGGATCAGATGGTGCAGGATCGTGCGCTCTTCCGCTGAACACGATGCTGAGCTCTGCTGTTCCAGCTTCCGGTCGAGCATGAGAGCGCCGAGTACGATGTGCCCCATCAGAGACCCGGCGGTGGTCATCTCGAAGCAGCCATTCCATCGATAGCTCTCGGTCTTCCCGATGTCGTGGAGCAGGACGCCGGCAAGCACCAAGCCGATATCGGCGCCGCAAACCTCGGCGATCCGTCGCCCGATTGCGGCCACTTCGCAGGTGTGTTTGAGCAGCCCTCCCAGCTCGGCGTGATGTCCGGAGAGACTCGCGGGACACTCCTGGAAGCGGGTGCGAAAGCCGGGATCGTCATAGAAGAGCGCCAAGGTTTGCCGGAGCCGGGGACCCCGGACCTGGTTCCGCCAATCATCAAGCAAGGCCCACCAGGGGGTGACCTCTCCGATGGACGGCATGAGGTCCCTCCACTCGATTCTGTCTGGCGCGATCGGTTCGATCGATGCGACCTGGAGCTGCTTCCGGTCCCGCCAAATTCCAATCTGGCCAGCGACGGCAACCGCATCCCCTCGCTTGAGCCTCAGAATCTGGTCGCTCAGGGGAGGCCAGAATGGCGCGGTTTGGATTCTCCCCCTTCGGTTTCCCAGGGTGAGCAGGGTGTGGGGAGAGGTTCCGGCCCGGAGCTCGACTTCCTGTATCAGAAAGACATCCGTGAGCTCGGTACCTGGGGGGAGCGCGTCCAGCCGGGGGACGGAACGAGCCAGGTCGAGACCTTGGGGGGCTGGGTAACGATCCGGGAAAGTGGTGTAATTTCGATCGGGTCGGCTCGTCTCCCTTATAGCCAGGGGTTCGGTTGACTCCGCTGGCGCGGGGGGACCCGCAAGATCATCGTCTCCGTAAATAGGATTCGACCGATGAAGACGAGTCATGTTCTGGTGCTCGACCGGAACCAGGCGCGTCGCGACGCTTTAGTCGGGGCGCTGAAGGTTGAGGGGCATGTGCCGGTGGTTGTGGAGAGCGGGGCGGATGCCGCCCGCGCACTCGCGGTACCAGGACTGGATCTCCTGGTGATTGACTTGGCGATTCCGGACCTCGCGGTGGGGACGCTCCGGGCGTCGCTGGGACCCGAGCAATCGGCCGAACCCGAGCCTCTCGAAGCCGTGGAACGACAGCACATCGCGCAGGCCCTCAAGTTCACTGGCGGCAACAAGAGACGTACGGCCCACCTGCTGGGTATCGCCCGCTCGACCCTCCTCGCCAAAGTACGGAAATACCGGCTCGACGCGGGGCCCGAGAGCCCGGAGTAGGCTTTTCCTCGAGGAAGACAATGGTGCGCTTCGCCTTGATGGTCCTGGCGGGCCTGGGACTCATAACGCCCACGTCCGCTGCCTCCCAGCTCCAGCTCCCTCTTCGTCCCGGGACAGTGCGTGAGGGAACGCTCAGCTTTGATGGACACGCCTCGACGGGCGATTTCACGGGGAAGACTTCGACTATAACCGGAGAAATGAGCGGCGGAGCCACGCTGCCGGAAATCAAAGGCTGGGTGGAAGCCCCGGTCAAAACCCTCGACACCGACAACGACCGGCGCGATCGTGATCTCAACAAGTCGATGGAGTCGGACAAGTATCCGACGATTCGCTTCGAGCTCACGCAGGCGGTAGCACAAGGGGCTCTGGCCGACAGCATGGGCGTCGTCCTGCGGGGCCAATTCCTGATTCACGGGGTGACCAAGGAGGTCGAACTTCCCGCCACGCTGGTGTTCCTCAGCGACGGCGTGAGAGTTCGCAGCACCACCCCGCTCAATCTCAAGGATTACGAGATCGGTGGGCTCAGCAAATTCCTCGGCGTGCTGAAGATGTCGGAGAAGATCGAGGTGCATGTGGATGTGACGTTTGGGTATCAGTAGCGGAGACGGGAGACGGGAGACGGAAGACGGAAGACGGGGAATGGAAGATTTCAGATTGCAGATTTCAGATTTGGCGCGAATTGATGCTTCAATCTTCAATCTGAAATCTGAAATCTTCAATCTCCCGCCCCTCCTACTCTCCGTCATTGAATTCTCACTCTCCCGTATCTCGACACCACAACCTGTTTCGACCGGCTCCCGCGGCTGAGACTGTACGTGGCGTTGGCCAATCCGAAGGCGACGCCGATGGGGGCGAAGGGGATCGTTCGAGTGCCGCCGCCGAGTGTAACGCCAGCCTGAGCCGGCCCGGTGGCGGACCAGCGGAACAGGGTGTCTACTCCATCAATCACGTCGAGGCGGAGGCTGTCGCTGCGAATGGTGAGAAGGGCCACCCGGCCTTCCACCACCGCGGTGAGGCGCGCTCTGTTGTGCGCGGCCGAGATTTCGTACGCTGCCTGGTCGACGAGAAAGCGGTTTCGCAGATCTCCCGCCGAAGGCAGGGCGATCACGCAAACCAGGCCCGCGATGACGAGCGCGAGCAGCATTTCAACCAGGGTGAGTCCGCGAGGCATGCCACACGGTGGCACGAAGCCGCGGTCCTTCCATCATCATTGTGACGCGGCATCGCACCCGATCGACGCGGCCTTGCATGGGCTCGAACTCGCGCTCATACTAGCGCAGGGATTCTCTCCTTCTCACCCGGCTTCCCGTGTCCGCGCCCAGCTCACACGCCACTGATCCACTCGGCACTCTGCGACAGTACGCGGCGCTCGCGCCGTGGAGCCTGCGCGACCTTTCCAGCCTGGCCGGGGCGATCCTCGAAGCCTCGGCGACCTTCCCGGTGAATGCGACCGCGCGCCAGCTGCCGACCGAACGCACCATCCGGTTCTACGTCACCCGCAAGCTGGTGAGTCCGCCCGAGGGGCGAGGCACCGCCGCGACCTATGGTTATCGGCACCTGCTGCAGGTGCTGGCCATCAAGCTGCAGCAGATGGAAGGCGCCACCCTCGAGACTCTGGGGCGTGAGTTTGCCGCAACCCCCGGCGATGTACTGGAACGGCGGGTCGCCGCGGCGCTGGGGCCGCGACTCCTCTCTCCCGCGCAACTCCCGCTCGCCGCCGTGACCACGGCACCCCGGGGGAAAGTCGGCCGCGCGGTTCACACCTGGACCCCCGTCACTCCCCCTCGGGAACCGGCCACCAACCGGCCGCGGACCTGGCGCCGCATCCTGCTCGGGCGGGGCGCCGAACTTCTGGTGGACGACGAGCATCCCCTCTTTGCCGGAGGCGACGAAGCGAGACTGCAGGCGCTGTTTCAGCGAATTCTCGCCGATGCGGTAGACGGCCGTCCCTCGCCGTCCTCCCGCTGATCCCCTACTTTTCCGTCATTCCTTTCACGCGAGAAGTCCGATGGGCCTCATACTGCTGGTCATCCTTGTCGCCATCGTCCTGTGGATTATCGGCGCCTACAACAAGCTGATCTCCCTGAAGAACCAGGTGGTAAACGCCTGGAAGCAGATCGACGTGCAGCTCAAGCGGCGCCACGATCTGATTCCCAACCTGGTCAACACCGTGAAAGGGGCGATGGATTTCGAGCGCGGCACCCTCGAGGCGGTGATCGCGGCGCGTAACAAGGCCGTCGGCGCGACTGGCGTCGCCCAGGTAGCGAAGGCCGAAGGGGAGCTGAGCCAGGCGTTGGGGAGGTTCTTCGCGCTGAGCGAGAACTATCCCCAGCTCAAGGCGACGGAGAATGTGAAGCAGCTGCAGGAGGAACTCACCAGCACCGAGAACAAGATCGGCTTCGCGCGGCAGCTCTACAACGATGTTGCCACCGAGTTCAATACCAAGCAGATGCAGTTCCCGACCAACCTCGTGGCCGGACTGGCCAAGGCGGAACCCGCCGAGCTGTGGGAGATCGAGGACGCGGGTGAGCGGGCGGTGCCGCAGGTGGATCTGTCGACGAGGCCGAATACGTGAAGGCGGTCGGGCGGTATGGCGGAAAGACGGACAGGGCGAGCGGGTCGGACGGAGCGGTCAAGAAATCAATTCCGTCCGCCCTGACAGCACTGACCGCCCTGTCCGACCCGTCAGCCTGACCGCCCTCCCGTCCCCTCAATGACTGCCCCTAATCTCTTCGAACAACAGGCCAGCAATCGCCGGCGATCCTTCTGGCTGGTCGCCGGTTTCATCATCTTCTTCGCCTGGGTGGGCTTCGGAGGAGATGCGGGACTCTATCTCGAAACCCGTGACGCGCCCGCCGGTTCCTACCATCACTTCATTCCCTTCATCGGCATCGTCGTCACGCTGATCGCGGGCGGCGTGTGCTGGGATTCCTGGAAGAAAGGCGCGAATCGCGTCCTCTGGGCGACCGGCGCCTGGGAGGTGATCGAACCGGCGGATGACGATCAGCGCCGGCTGGTGAACGTGGTCGAGGAAATGGCCATTGCGGCAGGGCTCCCGAAGCCGAGGGTCTGGGTGGTTCCCGATTCCGATCCCAATGCGTTCGCGACCGGCATCGATCCTCGGGGAGCCAGCATTGCGGTGACCGAAGGCCTCCTACGCACGCTCAACCGCGAGGAGCTGCAGGGAGTCGTGGCGCACGAGATGTCACACGTGCGGAACTTCGACACCAGACTCATGACGCTGCTGGCCGGAATGGTCGGCGCGCTCGCCCTCATGTCGGACGGGCTGGGACGCATGCTGCGAGGCGGTGTCAGGATCGGAGCGGGTCGCGGCGGCGGCGGTGGCAAGAGCGGCAAGGATTCGAGTCCGGTCGGACTCATCATCCTGGTGCTCTGGGTCCTTACCCTGATCATCGCACCGGTGATCTCCCGACTGCTTCAGGTGGCGGTGAGTCGCAAGCGCGAGTATCTGGCTGACGCGACGGCGGCCCAGCTCACCCGGAACCCCGGGGCACTCGCCACCGCACTGGAGAAACTCGCCACCGCGAGTGAACCGACCCGGTCCATCACCAACGGAGCGGCTCACCTCTGCATCGTTGATCCGACCTCCAACAGGTTCAGCGAGCGTGAAGGTGTGCTGGGCGACATCTTCGCCTCGCATCCTCCCATTGCTCAGCGGGTGATCCGGCTCAAGGGGATGGCCTACCAGCAGGCCAAGCGCGAGTCGCCACCGGCCGCCGCGGCGAGCTGATGCGACTGCTGGCCGCCGTCGGCCTGGTCCTGTTGGCGCTGGCCGGCGTCATCTGGCTGACCCGCCGCACCCACGCGGCGGTGCTGGAGCGGATGCGCCGCTCCGGTCGACGCGCCATCCATCAGTTCCGAGGCCGGCTGGATCGCTACA
>DATIOP010000407.1:0-2651 GCA_035472975.1 Gemmatimonadales bacterium | reverse complement strand
ACGTGGTCTCCTGATCACGCTAGTCCGATGACCGGGAAACTGCGCACCTTCCTGCGGCTGCTTGCGGTCCAGGGAGCCTGGAGCTACGAGCGCATGCTTGGCGTCGGAGTGGGCTTTGCCGCGACACCGATCCTCGAGGATCTGAAGTCGGCCGATCCGTCCCGATACTCCGAGGCTGTGGTACGCTCCGCGGAATATTTCAACAGCCACCCCTACATCGCGGGGTTGGCGTTGGGAGCCAGTGTGCGGGCGGAGTACGAATTGGTGCCCGGACATCAGATCAGCCGGCTGCGTACCGCGCTCTGTGGTCCGCTCGGCTCCTTGGGAGACCGGTTCTTCTGGGCCGGCGTGCTGCCGGCACTGCTCGGCGTGACCATTATCGGGGTGGCGCTTGGCCATCCCCTCGTGGCGACCGCCACATTTCTCGTGGTCTACAACGGAATTCGGCTGGCAACCAGCGTCTGGGCGCTCCGCACCGGGCTCGCCTCCGGTATCAGGGTTGGCCAAGCCATCGGGGCGTCGTGGTTACCCGCCGCGGCCGACCGCGCCGGCCTGGCGGCCGGGGGAGCGATCGGAATGGCGCTCGCGGTCGCAGGAGGGTGGCTGCTCGAACCCTTCCCGCTTCCCGAAGTTCTGCTTGCCCTCGGGGTCATGCTCTTCGGACTGCTGGGGGCGTGGCGATTTGGATCCCGGTTACCGGCGGTCCGCTTTGCGTTGCTGACGTTGAGTCTCGCGGCAATCTGGGCCTGGAGGGTAGGGTGACGACTCGCGATGCGACTGTAGTCAATCCCCTGGGATTGCATGCCCGCCCCGCGGCGGCGCTGGTGAAGCTCGCCAGTACCTTCCAGTCTCATATCGAAGTCGCCAGAGACGACGTCTCGGTGAACGGCAAGAGTATCATGGGCGTCATGATGCTCGCCGCTGAATGCGGCAGCATTCTCACCTTCAAGGCCGACGGGCCGGACGAAGAGAAGGCGGTGGAAGCGCTCGCCGCCCTGGTAGCGACTGGATTTGGTGAACAGTGAGCGAAGAGAGCCGCACCCTGCAGGGAATCGGTGTCTCGCCCGGAGTCGCCTTCGGGCCGGCTCTCATCGTGCGGCTCGATGTGCCGGATGTGCCCAACCGCGGTATCACTCCCGACCAAGCCGACGGGGAAGTCGCCCGGCTGCACGAGGCTGTGGCTGCTGTCGTCGAGACTCTGAGCTCGCTGCGCGACCGTGTTCTCCAGCGCGCTGGACGCGAAGAGTCGCACATCTTCGACGCCCAGATCCTGATGGTACAGGACACCGAGGTGCTGGATGATGTCGAGCGGTTGATCCGGCAGAACCAGCTCAGCGCCGAAACGGCCTACGAATTCAAGGCCCTGGAGACTCGCGCGTTGTGGGTCAATTCCGGGGAAGCGATGCTGCGGGATCGTCTCGCCGATCTCGCGGCAATTCAGATCCGCGTGCTGCAGCGACTCCTGGGGAAGCAGGCGGACGACATGCTCCAGTTACCCGCCGGTGAACAAGTCATCGTGGTGGCACGGGAGCTGGCTCCGGGCCTTACGGTGCAGCTGGACCGCGACCACGTCCTTGCGCTGGTGAGTGAGGAAGGCACCCGGACCTCTCACGCGGCCATCCTCGCACACTCACTGGGCCTTCCCGCCGTCATGGGCGCCGCCGGTGCGCTGGACCTGATCGAGAGCGGCACCACGCTCCTTCTGGACGGACAGAGCGGTACCATCCTGATCAATCCGACCCGCTCCGAGCTGGAGCAGGCGCGGGCCCAGCTTTCGCGGCGGCAGAAGCTGCACTTCGAGCTCGACGCCGCGGTGGCCCAGCCCGCGATCACTCCCGACGGCGTCGCGCTGATCCTGATGGGCAACGTGGATTTGCCGGATGAGATCATTGCCGCGGCACGCAACGACGCGCAGGGTGTGGGCCTGCTCCGCACCGAGTTCCTGATCACCGGGCGCACCTCGCTGCCTACCGAAGACGAGCAGACCGACTACTTCCTCCGGGTGAGCGATTCGTTCCCCGGGCTTCCCGTAGTGATCCGGAGCTTCGACCTGGGTGGCGACAAGTTCCCCGCCGCCTTCCGCGCTCCCCAGGAAGCCAATCCCTTCCTCGGCTGGCGCTCCATCCGGGTCTGCCTCGATCATCCGGAAATCTTCCGCCCCCAGTTGCGCGCCGTGCTGCGAGCCGCCGCGACCCGGAAGCTGCAGCTCATGCTGCCACTGGTGACCCGGCTGGAGGAGCTGCTCGAGAGCAAGGACATGATGCTCGAGGAGGCACTGTCTCTCGCCCGGTCGGGGGTGCGGGCGGCTGCCTCGGTTCCGATCGGTGTCATGATCGAGACCCCGGCGGCTGTACTCATAGCCGATCAGCTCGCCGCCCACAGCGCCTTCTTCAGTGTCGGCAGCAACGATCTGGTTCAGTACACCCTGGCGGTGGACCGGGGCAATGCCCGCCTCGCCCAGCGATTCACGCCGCACCATCCGGCGATTCTGCGACAGCTCAAGATGATTCTCGACGCGGGCCGGGAGCATGACATCACGGTCAGTGTCTGCGTCGAGATGGCGTCCGACCCACTCTCCGCCGTCCTGCTGATGGGCCTGGGCTATCGGATCCTCAGCGTGGCGCCGCCTTCGCTTCCACTGCTCAAGTGGG
>DATIOP010000406.1:0-3163 GCA_035472975.1 Gemmatimonadales bacterium | reverse complement strand
CAGGGCAACGACACCATTTGGAGCATGGGAGACGACACGCCAATCCCACCGCTCTCCCGGCTGCCGCAGTCGGTGTACGCATTCTTCCGCCAACGGTTCGCGCAGGTCACCAATCCGCCGATCGATCCGCTACGGGAATCGGTGGTGATGTCGCTGCGTCAGCACCTGGGTCGTCACGGTTCCTTTCTGGTGGAGAGTCCCACGCACGCAAGACTGCTTCGCGTGGATCATCCCATTCTGCTCGAGGCCGAGATGGCCTCGCTCAGAAGCCAGCCCGGCTTCCCCAGCCTGACGCTCGATGCGACTTGGCATCGCAGTGAGGGGACTGAAGGCCTTCGAGCCGCGCTCGACCGGCTGTGCGCCGAGGCGGAGCACGGAGCGAGAACTGGAACTCGCCTCGTGATCGTCAGCGATCGCCAGGCGAATGCGGAGCGGGTGCCGGTTCCCATGCTGCTCGCGATCGGGGCGGTGCGTCGCCACCTGATGGACCGCGGTCTTCGCCTCCGGGTCGGCCTGGTCGCCGAGGCGGGAGACGCGTGGGACATCCATCATTTCGCGACACTGATCGGATATGGTGCGGAGCTGGTGTATCCCTGGTTGGCACTGAGTTCGGTTGGCGCGATAGTGGTGGGAAAGGCGACGGACGGGACGAACGGGTCGGACAAGGCGGACGCCTGCCGCCGCTACAGGACTGCCGCGGAGAAGGGGCTGCTCAAGATCATGTCCAAGATGGGCATCTCCGTGCTTCCCTCGTATTGCGGTGCCCAGATCTTTGAAGCGCTCGGACTCGGCGCCGAAGTGATCGATCGCTGCTTCCGCGATACGACCTCCGCACTCGGCGGACTCGGCTTCGATGAGCTAGCCGAGGATGCGCTTGCGCGACACCGTCAGGCTTGGAGTCCGGAACCGAACCGCAGCGTTCCCGACCATGGCCGGATCCGGTTCCGCAAGGACGGGGAGGATCACGGCTGGGCGCCGCCGATCGTCGTTGCCCTTCAGAAGACAGTGCGTGCGGGGTCGAGTGAACGGGATGGAAAGTACCGGGAGTTCCTGAACAAGAACGCGCTGCGGCCACCCGCGGGGCCGCGGGATCTCCTCACGTTCCGCGAGTCGTCCCCAGTCCCACTGGAAGAGGTCGAACCGGTCGAGTCCATCCTCCGCCGGTTCGTCAGCTCGGCAATGTCGCTCGGCGCTCTGTCGCCAGAGGCCCACTCGACCATCTCCATCGCGATGAACCGGATGGGCGCGCGATCCAATTCGGGAGAAGGGGGAGAGGATCCGGCCTTTTATTCACCGCTTCCCAATGGAGATCGGGCCGACAATCGAGTGAAGCAGGTGGCCTCGGGGCGATTTGGTGTGACCACCGAGTACCTGGTCCGTGCCGAGGAGTTGGAGATCAAGATCGTCCAGGGTGCGAAGCCGGGTGAAGGCGGCCAGCTGCCCGGCCACAAGGTCACCGAGTTGATTGCCAGGCTGCGGCACGCAGTGCCGGGGATCTCCCTCATTTCGCCACCACCGCACCATGACATCTACTCGATCGAGGATCTGGCCCAGCTGATTCACGATCTCAAGACGGTCAATCCTCGAGCCCGGATCGGTGTGAAGCTGGTGGCCGAGACCGGAGTCGGCACGGTCGCGGCCGGTGTTGCAAAGGCGTACGCCGACTACGTCCTGATCGCGGGGCACAACGGCGGGACCGGCGCTTCACCACTCTCGTCGATCAAGCACGCGGGCAGTCCATGGGAGCTGGGACTCGCCGAGGCGCAGCAGGCGCTGGTGAGAAACGGGCTGCGGAGCAGAATCGAAGTCCGGGTGGATGGGGGCTTCAAGACTGGTCGAGACGTGGTGATCGCAGCATTGCTTGGCGCGGAATCGTTCGGCTTCGGCACCGCACCGCTAGTGGCACTGGGTTGCGCCATGGCACGCCAGTGTCACCTCAACACCTGCCCCACCGGCGTCGCCACTCAGCGACCCGATCTTCGGGCCAAGTTCAGCGGCACGCCCGAACAGGTGATCGCCTACTTCACGCTGGTTGCCGATGAGGTCCGGGCGATTCTCGCCGGGCTTGGCATCCGCACGATCGACGAGATCATCGGCCGCGCAGACCTGCTCATGCGAATCGAGCGTCCCGATCTACCCCGGGCTCAAATGCTCGATCTCTCGAACCTGCTCACTCGCGCGGACGAGGGTAGCGGAGCCGCACGGCGTCTCGTCGTGCGGAATGACCGGCCCGGGGTGGTGTCGCTCGACCGCGAAATCCTGCAGGAGTGCCGGGGGCACATCGAGGCCGGACTGCCCTTCTCGGGACTCTATCAGATTCGGAATCATCACCTGACCGCGGGTGCCGGAGTGGCCGGCATGATCGCTGACCGATACGGGGACGCGGGACTACCCAACGGTCATCTCCAGCTCCGGTTCCTGGGCAGCGCGGGACAGAGTTTCGGAGCCTTCGCTACTCGCGGGATGCTGCTCGATCTCGAGGGCGAGGCGAACGACTACGTCGGAAAGGGTCTCTCCGGCGGCACGATCAGCATCCGACCATTTCGAACCGCTGGATACGCTGCCGCAACCCACGAGAACGTGATCCTCGGAAACACGGCACTCTACGGCGCAACCGCGGGCAAGTTGTTCGCCGCCGGACAAGCGGGCAGCCGCTTCGCGGTCCGGAACAGCGGCGCCATCGCGGTAATTGAAGGCGCCGGCAACCATTGCTGCGAATACATGACCGGCGGGCTGGTCCTGGTGCTGGGCCCGATCGGCCGAAACTTTGGGGCCGGCATGAGCAACGGCGTCGCATACGTGCTCGATGAGACGGGAGGGTTTCCGTCCCGGGTCAACACCGAGATGGTCACGCTGGCTCCGTTCGAGGGGCGCGACGAGTCGCTGGTGCAGTCGCTGTTGCACGAGCATCTCGAGCGGACCGGGAGCCCTCGTGCCAACGCGTTGATCGCGCGCTGGGACTACTATCGCGGGCTGTTCCGGAAGGTCGTGCCCAACACCCAGCCGGGAAAAGCACCGGAACCGGTCCAGCCACCGACCCCCGAGGGTGCGGCAGTGCTGCGGTAGGCTGGATCGCGGATCTGGGAACGGATCTGGGACAGGTTTTCTCTTGCGGTGACGGGGGGATTCATTAACTTGCTGAACGACAAGCAAGCCGCTGAAC
>DATIOP010000405.1:0-4493 GCA_035472975.1 Gemmatimonadales bacterium | reverse complement strand
GCCACCGTGACGCCGATGGACTTCGCGTGTGTCGAGCCCTTCCGCACCATCGCGGCAGGCGGCTTCGTCTGCCCCGGCGGCACCCCGGCCTTTACGCTGAGCAACACGGCGGTACCGGGACCGGTGGGCTTCTGGAGCGGGGGTGCATTCCCGCCGACCGTACCGGTCGTGACCGGAGCTAACAACGGCTTCGTGCTGTACGTCGCGGGCGACATCTTCGCGATGGAGCTGACCGGCGGCGCGGTACCGGCCAGCGGCACGGTCTGGTCCCTCCGGCAGTACGCCGGCGCCATCACCGGTGGTAACGGTGCGGGCGGCAGTGAAGGCCCGTACGCGTTCAGCCAGCCTGATGGGGTACGTCCGCTGACCGCGGTGGGCACTGATCTGCGGGTAGCCTTCCAGTCCAACAACAAGATCGCTTCGGCCACGGTAACCAACCTGAAGTTGGTCCACACCGTGCCCGATCCTTATTACGTGACGAGCGAATTCGAGCAGACCACGGACACCAAGTTCATCAAGTTCGTGAACCTGCCGGCCAAGGCCATCATCCGGATTTACTCGTCGAGCGGAGTCCTGGTGAACGTCCTGGAGAATCCGGGGAATACCTGCCAGAACTTCGACAACCTGTTCGCTGGTGCTGCCGATAACCCGGCCGGCGGTGAGTGCAGTTGGAACGTCCGGAACCGCAACAACCAGGTGGTTGCGAGCGGGGTCTACTTCTTCCACGTCGAAGCCAGCTCGGCCCGCCGGGTCGGCCGGTTCACCGTCGTCAACTTCGCCCAGTAGTGATACCGTGGGGCCAGGCGGTTCGCCGCCTGGCTCCCAAGCACCCCAGGAGATCGTAAGCTATGAGCGAGAATCTTCCCAAGCGCCTGGTGCTGCTGGCGGCCCTGCTGGGTGGTCTGCCGGTCGGCCTCGCGGCCCAGTCCGGGACTACACAGGACAACACGCCGTACGGCACCACCTCCGCCGAGTTCCTGCTGCTCGGCGCCGGGGCACGGGGCGCGGCGCTCGGCAGCGCGTACGCGAGCATTGCCAATGACGTCAGCGCACTGTACTACAACCCGGCTGGTACCGCGTTGATGACGCGGCCCGGCATACTGGTCGGGACCTACGACTACGTCGCGGATACCCGCTACAGCTGGGGCGGCTTTGCCCTCCCCTTCAGCGGCGGCTCCCGCGCCGTGGGCCTGCAGATCGGCACCTTCGGCTTCAAGGACCAGCCGGTCTACACCACCGACCAGCCGGATGGAACCGGGTCGGTGTACTCAGTCAACGAAACGTTCTTGGGCTTGACCTTCGCCCAAAACTTCTCGGACCGCTTCTCGGCGGGTATTACCGCGAAGTACGTATCGGACAACCTGGGTGATGCCAGCGGGACCGCCTTCGCCGTGGACTTCGGCACCAACTTCCACGCCTCGCTGAACAACCACCCGATCAAGTTCTCCTTTGTGCTGGCCAACCTGGGCACGGACCTCTCCTATTCAGGCAATGCGCTGAACAGCGAGACGCCTCGTGAGCCGCTGCCCGGTGAGGATCCCGTGCCGTCGGCGCCCCAGCCCTCGGCGCTGCGGACAAAGGGCTTCCCGCTCCCCACGACGTTCAAGGTCGGTCTGGCCTATGATATCGTGACCGGTACGGCGAACCGGCTGACTTTCCTGGCCGACTTCAACCAGCCCAACAACAACCGGGCCGGCTTCTCCGGCGGCGCGGAGTGGATGTCCAAGAACCTCGGTGGGTCCGCCTTCGGCGTCGCCCTGCGAGGCAGCTATACCTACTTCCCGTCCAACAACCTGGACCCCTCGACGATTACGACGGCTTTGAACGACGAAGAGAATCTCGAGGGTCTGGCTGCGGGCGGTGGACTCTTCTATGCGATGGGCAACTTCAACCTCGGTGTCGATTACGCCTATCGCTACCTCGGCATCCTCGGACCGACGCACTTCATCAGCTTCGGCCTGGGGTGGTAATCTGATTTGACCGGTGACCGGGAGTCCTTGCGACTCCCGGCACTGGAAGGGATGCAATGAATCGGTTGTCGTTAATGGTCGCCCTGGCCGCCGCCGTCGCAGGTGCGGGCTCGGCGATCGCAAAGCAGTCGGCTCCGGAGCTGTCGCTGCGCGCCTTCCGCTACTATCGGGCGGAAGGGAATCAGACGAGGGTAATCGCCTTCGCCGAAATCCCGTTCAGCGGGATGACCCCGACATCGAGTGATCCAGGGGGACAGCTCAGCTACAAGGTCCGGGTCAAGGTTTCGGACTCGACCGGCTTGGCGTTGTACGAGAACAATTGGGCCAACCATGCCCGGGCGGATTTGAAGGCCGCTGGTGCCTCAGCGATGGAGGTCGTCGAGTTCAGCCTGGCTCCGGGCCGCTTCCGGCTCGATGTCACGGTAGAGGACTCGGTCTCCGGCCAGCAGATGGCGTCCAGCGTGGGTCTGGTCGGTTACACCGGGTCGCCCGGTGCGTCGGATCTGATGTTGTCGCCGGCGATGCGGCCGGTAACAGGGGGCGATACCCTGCCCAAGCCGGGGGAACGGCAATGGGGCAACACCCTGGTCACCACCGCCACCCGGCTCCGGCTGACACCCCTCAGGGCCCGAGCGTTCTACTTGCTCGAGGCGTATGCCGACAGTGACGAACCCGGAACGATGTCCGTTTCGGTCAGCGACACCAGCGGCAAGGCCCTGATCAAGACGCCGGCGACGCCGGTTCAGGTTGCCGCGGGTGGATCGATTCTGAAGGGGCAGCTGGACCTGACGGGGTTGCCGGCCGGGACGTACCGGCTCACGCTGAGCCTCACCGCCGGTGGCAAGACGGAGGAGCGATCGGACGATTTGGTCATGGCGGACTTCCAGGAGGCAATGAGTCGCGAGGCCGTGCGACTCGCCGCCGAGCGGGAGACCGATGCAGGTTACTTCGGCCAGATGAATGAAGCACAGCTCGACAGCGCGTACGCGCCGCTGATTTACCAGGGGCAGCGTGACGAGTTGTCGGTCTACAAGAGCGGCTTGAGCCTCGCGGCCAAACGCGAGTTCATGACCCAGTTCTGGACGAAGCGGGATCCAACCCCGGGCACGGCGCGAAATGAGGCGCGTGAATCGTTCTACCAGATGATCGCGTTCGCGAATAAGAACTACCGCGAGGGCGGCCGGAAGACCGGAGCGGGTTGGAATACTGACCGCGGGAGAGTCTTCCTGCGGCACCAGGGCGAGGCCGAAGAGAAGCTGGACCGGGTCGCGGCAGGCAAGGCGCCGCCCTACCAGGTCTGGCGGTATGCGACGGGGAAGCGGGAGTTTTACATCTTCGCCGACCTGAGCGGAGTGGGTGGCTACAAGCTGATGCACTCCAACGATCTCAAGGAAACGAGCCAGCCGGGCTGGCGAGATGTGATGGGCAATGACGCGCTGACGGACATCAGCCGGTATTTGAATATCGATTTCTTCCGCATGGATCAGTGAACTACTAACTGACGTCAAGAGTGAGGTACACCGTCATGATGCACCCCAAACTTCGTTGGGTCATGCTTGCAGCCGCGCTCGGGGTTCTTTCCTGCAGTGGGGACCCGACTGCCGACCTGCGGAACGGGATCGATCATTTGACCGCATCCCCGACCGATATCCAGGTCAACCAGGGCGATAGCGTCGCCATCACGGTCCAGGCGATTGATGCGCAAGGCAACGTGGTCGCTACCGACTTCACCGGCACGACCGCCGACCCACCGCTCGACTTCCAGAAGGACAACAGCTTCATCCCGGTCTATGACGCGGAGAACCACCTGGTCCCACCGACGTCACCGACCAGGGCCCGGTTCTTCGTAAAGGCGCTCGGGCTCACCAGCGGGACGGTTACGATTACCGCCGGCGGTGTGTCGCGTGATCTTAGCGTGCTCAGCCAGCCAACCGCGGCCGGTCTGGCGTACACCCCGGCTCCGCCGCTGGACAACGTCGGAATGTTCGACACCATCTCGGTGGCTCCGCCCTCGGGGCTTTCGTTTGATCTGACCGTGCAGCCCACCATCACGGGCGCCCCCGGCGCTCCCCTGGTGACCGACTTCACCGCCAGCAACCTCTCGTTCGTTCCGGCCGGCGGAACCAGCGGCCCTCTGACGGTGCAGGTACTCTTCGACTTCGCCGGTGGAACCTCGGGCGCTCTCCTGACCGACTCGGTCATCATCACCAAGCCGGGCGGCGGTCTCTCGACCGGCGGCTTGGCCACTGCTCCGACTATTCCGGTTCCGGCGTCGGGCAATAGCGAGATCCTGTACGACGCTGCGGCTTTCAACGGGAGCGCAGATTGCACAAGTTCCGAAGGTGTTCCGTGCCGTTTCTACAAGATCGTTCTGCCTGCTGCTACGACCATGGACTTCAGTGCCAGCTGGTTTGACGATCCCGCGGGAGTGGGCGCCACAACCGACTTGGGAGTTTATATGGTCGATGCTGGCGGCAACGACTTGGGTAGTTTCGGTTGTGACAGCCACGGAAATGACGGCGC
>DATIOP010000404.1:0-2707 GCA_035472975.1 Gemmatimonadales bacterium | reverse complement strand
AAGGTAATCGAGAAGGGAAAACGGATTGCCGCGCACCTGCTCGAGGCCTCGCCTGCCGACGTGGTGTTCACCGACGGTATCTACGCGGTAACGGGGACCAACAAGAGCATGACGCTGAAGGCGGTTGCTAAGTCGGCCTTTGTGCCCGCGCGCCTCCCCCAGGGCCTCGAGGGTGGCCTGTTCGAGACGGGCACGTTCGCTCCGAAATCGGATACATATCCGAACGGTTGCCACGTCTGCGAAGTGGAGGTGGATCCGGAGACGGGTGAGGTCAAGCTTGCGGCCTACTGCGTCGTCGACGACGTGGGTACCGTCATCAATCCGCTGACCTTGAAGGGCCAGATCCACGGGGGAATAGCCCAGGGTGTGGGTCAAGCCCTTCTGGAGGCCGTCACTTACGATGGCGACTCAGGCCAGCTCTTGGGTGCCAGTTTCATGGACTACGCGATGCCGCGCGCCGACCACTTCTGTGACATCGCTATCAAGAGCAATCCCGTCCCGACCAAGCTCAATCCGCTGGGTGCCAAGGGTGCCGGCGAGGCCGGCACGGTCGGTGCCTTACCGGTCGTCATGAATGCGATCCTCGATGCACTTGCTCCTCTCGGTGTGAAGGACCTGCAGATGCCTGCGACGCCGGCACGCGTCTGGCAGGCGATTGAACGGGCCGGACGCGCCGGTCAAGGTGCAGCAAGCCGGGCCCCCTAGGTGCCCGACGCCACGACCGGTGACAGAGGCATAGCAACAAGGGGGCGAGAGATGTCGATTCTCGTCATTGGCGGAGCGGGCTTTATCGGGCATCGCTTGGTCCGCTTACTGGTGGCACGCGGGCAGAGTGTCACCTCCATGGACGTCAACCCTGGCGCGCACCCTTTCGCCGATCTTGGCCAGGTCACCTCGGTGCGCGGGGACGTTACGCAGTTCGACGAGGTGATGGCAGTGATGTCGGCGGCGCAGCCGGAACGCGTAGTCAACCTGTCCTACTTCCTGGGCAGCGAACATGCGCCGCACGTGGCCATGAAGCTCAACATTCTCGGCATGGACAACTGCTTCGAAGCTGCACGTCTGGTGGGTGTCAAGCACACCGTATATGCAAGCTCACTCGCGGTGAACGGGAAGCAGGCCAACTACGGCAACCGGCCCGTCACCGAGGAAGACCTCGTCTACGGCGAATACCAATACGCCAAGCATAAAATAATGAATGAGTGGCAGGCGCATGACTACAGCGAAAAATTCGGGATGCTGATCACCGGTGTCCGACCGGCCAATGTCACGGGGCCGGACAAAGTCCGCGGTTCAGTCGACCACGTGAACATCATCACCGAGCCGGCGCGCGGCAACGCCATCTCCTTTCCGTTCAAAGATGCCATGCGTTGTCCGATCCACGTGGACGACATCGCCGAGGTGTTTGTGCGCGTGCTGCTGAGTGACACGCCGAAGCACCGCATCTACAATTCCGGCGGGGTCGCCATCAGCCTGGGTGAGATCGCGGACATCATCCGTTCCTATCTGCCCGACGCCCAGATTGGCTTCACCAAGGAAATCGGTGGCAGGGCGGCGAGCGGCAATTACCTCATCGACAACACCCGCCTGGTTTCTGAGTTCGGCGTGCAGTATCGCCCGTACCGGGACCGCGTGCTGCAGATCATCAACGATGTCCGCCATGCCAACCGGCTAGCTCCGATCGGCTGATGCGGAATACCCCGACAAGTGCCGCCTCGTGTCGGGCGACGTCGGCATCTGTACGCAAAATCCCTAAGAAAACAGGGCATCTTCTTAAATTCGGTTTGGACGCGCGGCTGGCGGCGGCTACCACCAACCTCCAAATGCTGCGCCGCTCGGCTGGTGGCACCGAGTGCGCCAGCAAGGTGCGACAATCCTGATCCCGGGATGGGGTGGGCTGCAGATACCGGTGTGGGAGTGGCCGACGGTTTAGCGGCCCCCACGGTCGTCATAAATCTCAGCGCTACAGACCGGAACCGACCGCAGCTGTGACCGTTTCCCAATTGGGCCGCAGACGGAGCAAGCCTTGTCGGACCGTGTCCAAAGGGTCAGGGTACCCCACTTCCTTGGGCCGGATGGCACGCGCATCACGCTCGCCCATCTACCGGCTCGAGGACTGAAGCGATGGCTCCCTCACCACAAGGCAATCGTAGTCGCCGCTGTACGACACGGCCTACTCACGTTCAGCGAAGCTTGCGAGCGTTACGGGCTGAGCCCCGAAGAATACTTGTCCTGGCAGCGCGCATTCGATGCCGGGCGGCCGCTGGCAGCGACGATGCTCAAGGATCACCGTGATTGATGCTCCTCGCGGTTGATCTCGGGGGGTCACGGCGGAGGCCGTTGAACAGGTCGGTTTGGGGCGATCCTTCTCTGCGCGGAGGGTGCCGAAGCCATCGAAGCGCTGCCCGCTGGTGTTCGGGGCATAGGTCCATGGACCGGCGGTCCTGAGGGTGCCATTCGATCGGCTACCTCTCCCATTCTGTGATACCAGCTCGGTTTCGCAGTGGTTATACGCCCCTGTGGCGCAACTTGAGCTGGAGATGACCCTGGCGCTTGACGTGGCGTGCAGTCGGCAAATTCGGAATGCCTTGAACCCAGAAACGGCAGTTCGGTAGCGTCATCTGCTTTCGGCGCGATCTCATTTCAACTCTGACGTGTGGGTCAAACGGCCGGCGCTGACCGCCGCGGCGGCGGCCGAAGCACGCGT
>DATIOP010000403.1:0-8340 GCA_035472975.1 Gemmatimonadales bacterium | reverse complement strand
CTGGGCTCCAATAATCCGCACAACATGGTGCGGGCGACCATGCAGGGACTGTCCAGCCTGGTCACGGTGCGCCAGATCGCACGGGAACGCGGGATCGAGGTGGATTCAATTCCTTACCGCGCCCCGCAGGAGGTAACTCGTGGGTAGGAATCCAGCCGTCGGCCGGCAGGGTCCGGCCCATCACGAGGCGAAAATTCCGGGTGAGAAGGCCGCCAAGGTCCTCGAGGTGAAGCAGATTCGCTCGGTGATCGGGCGCCCGGAGACCATGCGGAGAACGCTCGCGGCCCTGGGCCTGCGGCATCACCAGCAGACGGTGAAGGTGCCGAACAACGCCTCGATCCGGGGTATGCTGTTCAAGGTGCGTCACATGGTGACCGTGGCGCCCGCGGAGAAGAACTGATGAACGACGAGACCAAACGGATTTCGCTTTCCACGCTGTCACCGGCTCGCGGCTCGCGCACGGCGCGGAAGCGGGTGGGACGGGGACCCGGCTCCGGCCTCGGCAAGACGTCGGGCAAGGGCAACAAGGGTCATAAGGCTCGTACCGGCGGCGGCACCAATCCTGGCGTCGAAGGCGGGCAGAAGCCGATGTACCGGCGGCTGCCGAAGCGGGGCTTCACCAACCCGTTCAAGGTGGTGGCCCAGCCGGTCAACGTGAAGCAGCTGGAGAAGCTCGCCGCGGCCGAGGTCAATCCTGATACGTTGTTTGCGGCCGGCCTGATCGCCAAGCGGGACGTAGCGGTGAAGCTGCTGGGTACCGGGGACATCAACCGGGCCTATACTGTCAGCGGCATCGCGCTCTCGGCTTCGGCCCGCGGCAAGATCGAGAAGGCCGGCGGGAAGATCGAATAGGCATGACTGCACCACGCCCAAGCCTCGGACTGGACCCCGAGCTGCAGCGGAAACTCGGCTTCACCCTCCTTTGCCTGGTCATCTACCGGGTCGGCGCGCACATCGTCGCCCCCGGTGTCAACGTCCAGGCGCTGGCCGATTTCATCCAGAATTCGGCGGCGGCCGGCTTCTTCGGACTCTACGATACCCTGGG
Organism: Gemmatimonadales bacterium; assembly: GCA_035472975.1. Taxonomy (GTDB): domain Bacteria; phylum Gemmatimonadota; class Gemmatimonadetes; order Gemmatimonadales; family GWC2-71-9; genus DATBGE01. Next base: position 7,295 of record DATIOP010000403.1, on the reverse strand, counting down.
TGGCGGCCTGTCCCGCGCGACGGTGTTCGCGCTGGGCATCATGCCCTACATCTCGGCCTCCATCATCTTCCAGCTGGCGGGCGGTATCATCCCGTCGGTCGGCAAGATGCAGAAGGACGAGGAGGGGAAGAAGAAGCTCACCCAGTGGACCCGGTATCTCACGGTCTTCATCGCGCTGTCCCAGGCCTACACCTTCACGCTGTTCACCGAGTCCATCCCTGGTGCGGTTCCGGCGCCCACCTTCTGGACTCGCCTCACGATGGTCGTGGTGCTCACGACGGGCGCCGTCTTCGTGATGTGGCTGGGTGAACAGATCACGGAGCGGGGCATCGGTAACGGGATGAGTCTCTTGATCACGTTCTCGATTCTCGACCGGTTGTGGCCCGGGATTGTGAACGCGGTCCAGTTCTGGAAGTCGGGCGCCCTGACGCTGCCCAAGATCGTCCTGTTCGCCGCGATCCTGGTTGCGGTCACGGCCGCCGTCGTGGGGATGACCATCGCCGCGCGACGGATTCCGGTCCAAATCCCGAGGAAGGTGATGGGGCGCGGACGGATGACCCAGGGCCAGAAGACCTTCATCCCGATCCGGCTGATCACCGCCGGCGTGATGCCGATCATCTTCGCCCAGACGATCATCATCGTCCCCGGCACGCTGGCCAGCTTCACCAAGAACGAGTACCTGCGCTCGATTGCCGATTTCTTCACCCCGGGCGAGCTGCCCTACGACCTGACCTTCGCGGTCATGATCTTGCTCTTCAGCTACTTCTACACGTCCATCATCTTCAACTCGGTGGACCTGGCGGAGAATTTGAAGAAGCAGGGCGGGTTCATTCCGGGCGTGAAGCCGGGCTCCAGCACCGCCGATTACATCGACACGGTTCTGGCGCGGGTGACGCTGCCGGGAGCTTTATTCCTGGCCTTGATCGCCTTGGTCCCGACCTTCCTCACCAAGCAGCTGGGCTTCCAGCAGCAGTTCGGCTCGACCTCGGTCCTGATCGTGGTCGGCGTGTTGCTCGACACCCTGGCCCAGATCGAACAGCACCGGACTCTCCGGAAGTACGACAGCTTCATGAAGAGCGGACGCATCAAGTTCCGGGGTAGACAACAGAGGTACATGTAGGTGACGAGAGAAAAGGACTGAGGACTGAGCACTGAGAGGAAGATGACCCCCGCCCTCAGTCCCCAGTCCTCAGTCTTTCTTACTCAGTACTCGCGTGGTGAGGCATCCCGTCATGGATATTCTTCTCCTGGGTCCCCCGGGCGCCGGCAAAGGCACACAGGGCGCGTTGCTCGCCGAGCGTCTCGGCCTGCCCAAGTTTGCCACCGGCGATCTGCTGCGCGACGCGGTGAAGCGAGCGACCCCGGTCGGCCTGAAGGCGAAGGCCGTCATGGAAGCCGGCCATCTGGTGAACGATGAGATCATCATGGGGGTGGTCCGGGACGAGCTGGCCAAGCCGGAAGCGGGGAAGGGTGTAATCTTCGACGGTGTGGTCCGGACCGTCCCTCAGGCCGAGGGGGTCACCGCGCTGCTCAGCGAGAAGGGTCGCAAGATCAATTTCGCGCTTTTCTTCGACGTGTCGGACGCGGAGATCCTGGGCCGGCTGGCCAAGCGGCGCACGCTGGAGCACCGGGCCGATGACGATCCCAAGGCGGTCGCCACGAGGCTCGAGGCCTACCGGGCCCAGACGGCGCCGGTGCTGGATTGGTACCGGCAGAACGGCGCCTTGCACACGATCGAGGCGGTGGGGTCGGTGCAGGAAATTTCGGATCGGGTCCGAGAGGTACTGGGAAAGTGAGGAATTGAAGATTTAAGATTTCAGATTGAAGATTGAAAGTCCGTTCAAATCTTCAATCTGCAATCTTCAATCTGAAATTCCGTACGTGTCGACAAATAGTGATGATCACCATCAAGTCTCCCCGGGAAATCGAAATCATGGCGCGGGCCGGACACATCGTGGCCCAGACCCTCGCCCTGATGCACGAGAGTGTCCGGCCGGGAATCAGCACCGGGGAGTTGGACGGGATCGCCGAGCGTTTCATCCGCAGTAACCCGGGGGCCAAGCCTTCCTTCAAGGGCCTCTATGGGTTCCCCAAGACGCTGTGTACCTCGATCAACGAAGAGATCGTGCACGGCATCCCCAGCGCCAAGCGGATCCTGCACGAGGGGAACATCGTCAGCGTCGACGTAGGCGTATTCCTCGATGGGCTCCACGCCGACTCGGCGACGACCATTCCGGTCGGGGAAATAGCCCCTGAAACCGAACGCCTGCTCAAGGTGACACAGGAGTGCCTGGCCGCCGGCATCGCCGCCGCCAAGCTGGGCAATCATGTGGGAGACATCGGCCACGCCGTCCAGCAGGTCGCTGAGGACGCCGGCTTCGGTGTGGTGCGGGAGCTGGTAGGCCACGGCATCGGCACCCAATTCCACGAGGAACCTCAGGTGCCGAACCACGGGCAGCCCAAGCGCGGGCCCCGTCTCACCGAAGGGATGACCATTGCGATCGAGCCGATGATCACGATGGGCCACTACGCCACCCGGACACTTCCGGACCGCTGGACCGTAGTGACAACAGATGGCAGCCTCTCAGCCCACTTCGAACACACCGTCGCGATCGGCCAGAACGGAGCAAGAGTCCTCACGGCGTAGCCGCCGGGTGCGATTTCCTCTTGCCGTCCTGCTTCTCGGTATCGCTGTTCTCGCCTGCGACGGCGCACAGACCCAACCCAGCCCCGGCCGTCACGTCACAGTTCTGTTCATCGGCAACAGCCTGACTTATGCCAATGACCTGCCCAGTATGGTCGCTGCGTTAGCTGCCCGCTCCGGGGACAGGGTAGTTCAGACCAGCGTCTCCGTGCCCAATTACAGTCTCGAGGATCATTGGAACGACGGGAGAGCACTCCAGGAGATCTCCAAGGGAGGCTGGGACGTCGTCGTACTGCAGCAGGGACCCTCTTCACTGCCGGCCAGCCGGGTGGAGCTGGTGTTTGATGCCGAGCGTTTTGCAGCCGAAGCAGCGAAGGTCGGCGCGACAGTCGCCCTGTTCTCGGTCTGGCCCTCCACGGACAGACTGGCCTTCTTCGACGATGTGAGCGCGTCCTATGCGGCGGCGGCGGATTCGACGGACGGACTTCTGTTTCCGGCCGGTGAAGCCTGGCGGGCTGCCTGGAGTAGAGATCCGGGCCTCGAGTTTTTCAGTTCGGATGGGTTCCACCCCACCGAACTCGGGAGTTACCTCGCTGCTCTGGTGATCTACCAGCAGCTGACGGGGCGTTCGCCTGAAGGGCTTGGCACATCTTTCGACTGGCCGGCCGGGCATCTGGATCTGACTGCGAGCCAGTCGAAAATTCTCGGGGAGTCCGCGGCCTTGGCCAACGGTAACTTCGCCCGCCCCTGACCTGTCAGGGTTGTGGGGCCAGCATGCCGAGCAGCCAGCGATGGATGGCGGGATTTCCGGCCGCAATCTCGCTGTGCTCGATTCCAATGTCCCGGCCCGAGTAGTCGGTAACCAGCCCGCCAGCTTCACGCACCAGTAAAGTCCCCGCCGCTACATCCCACGGCGCCAGGCGCTGCTCCCAGAAGCCATCGTAGCGACCAGCGGCTACATCGGTCAGGTCGAGTGAAGCCGATCCTGGCCGCCTCACGCCCGTCGCGCCGCGGGTGATTCTTGCCAGCTGGGCCAGGTATTCGTCGAAGCGGGAGAAATCCTTGAACGGCACTCCGGTGCCGATCAAGGAATGGGCGGGATCGGTGATTCGGGAGACCGACAGCCGGTTCCCGCTCTCCCATGCTCCGCCGTCGCGGGTCGCCTGAGACAACCGATTGAGCGGAACGTGGAGCACGACGCCCGCCTGGAGAACTCCATCCACCGCGGCCGCGATGGACACGGCGAACGCCGGGAAGTTGTGCAGGAAGTTGGTGGTGCCATCCAGCGGATCCACGATCCAGACCAGGCCGGCGGTGACGATTTCGGGGGTCAATTCCTCGCCTACGATCGGGGTTCCCGGCATCGCCCCATGCAGGGATTCCGCAATGATCGCCTCCGAATTGCGGTCCACCTCGGTGGCCCAGTCGGCCCGTCCCTTGGCGTTCCAGGCCGTCGGGTCAGGGGGTGTAACGACACTCCGGAGGTAGGCCCCGGCCTGCTCGGCTGCCGTCCTGGCGATGTCGACTAAGTCATTGGCTGATGGCATCTTGCGGCCTTGGGCCGGGGTCGGTAGCTTGCCCTGAATGTCGCGAATATTCTCCGGCATCCAGCCCTCCGGCGAGCTGCACATCGGCAACTGGCTCGGCGCGGTACAGAACTGGGTGCATCTGCAGCAGAGCTACGACTGCCTCTTCTGCGTGGTCGATCTGCATGCCATCACCGGCAAGTACGATGCGGCCTCGCTGGCGAGTCGCACCCACGACATGACCGTGGGCCTGCTCGCGGCCGGAGTGGATCCGGAGAAGGCCACCCTGTTCGTCCAGTCTCAGGTTCCGGAGCACGCCGAGCTCCAGTGGCTGTTGAACACCGTCACACCGCTCGGCGAGCTGGAACGGATGACGCAGTTCAAAGATAAGTCGCAACGGGTCGAGAGCATTCCGGCTGGAATCTTGAACTATCCGATCCTGATGGCGGCCGATATCCTCTTGTACAAGGCCGATCTGGTCCCGGTTGGGGAAGACCAGGTGCAACATCTGGAGCTGACCCGCGAGATTGCCCGCCGGTGGAACGCGGAATTCGGTAACGGACAGGACATTCTGCCGGAGCCCAAGCCGTTGCTCACCGAGGCGAAGCGGATCATGGGGCTCGACGGCCAGGCCAAGATGTCGAAGAGCCTGGGGAATACGATCGGGATCCTGGAGTCGCCCGAAGCGGTGTGGGCAAAGCTCCGGCCGGCGATGACGGACCCGGCGCGAGTCACGAAGAAGGATCCGGGGACTCCCGAGATCTGCAACATCTACGCGCTGCACAAGCTGTTGTCGCCGCCGGACACGGTTGCTACCGTTGCGAAGAACTGTCGAGGGGCACTGTGGGGATGTCTCGACTGCAAGCGGGTCCTGGCGGACAATCTCAACGCCGCCCTCGCCCCCATACAGGCCCGGGCGAAAGAGCTGCAGGCGACACCGCATCGCGTATCGGAAATCCTGGGGGACGGTGCGGCACGAGCTCGGCGGATCGCGCGGGAGACGATACGTGAGGTGAAGGAACGAATGGGCCTCTCACAGAGCACCTAGAGAGGCAGTGGGTTGTGGGTAGTGGGATCTAACAGCCGGCTAACAGATAACAGCGAAGAGCTAACCGCTTCATGGAAAAAATCATCAAGGCGGCGGTCGAGCGGGGCGCGTCGGACCTGCATATCAAGGCGGGCGACGTGTTCCGTGCGCGGATCAACGGCAAGCTGGTCCCGCTGACCAAACAGCGGCTCACGCCCGATCAGACGCGCGCGATCGCGCTCAAGCTGATGCCGGGAGACGAGGCGCGGCACCGGCTCGATGCGCTGAAGGACTTCGACTGCTCGTGGGGAATGCCCGGCGTGGGCCGTTTCCGGGTCAACGTGCTGCGGCAGCGCTCCTCCTTCATGATCGTGATGCGGGTGATTCCCTTTACCGTGCCCACCATCGACGAACTTGGACTACCGCCGGCGATCCAGACTCTCGCCGAAGCGGAGCAGGGACTGGTGCTGGTGGCTGGAGTCACCGGAAGCGGGAAGACGTCCACCGTGGCGGCGATGGTGAACCACATCAACCAGAACCTGCACCGTCACATCCTCACGATCGAGAATCCGATCGAGTTTCTTCATCGCGACGTAAAGTGCTCGGTCACCCAGCGCGAAGTGGGCGTGGATACCGACAGCTTTGGGGTGGGCCTGCAGGCGGCCCTCAGGCAGGATCCCGACGTCGTGGTCATCAGCGAGCTGCGGGATCCCGAAACACTCGAAACCGCGATCCGCGCCGCCGAGACGGGACACCTGATCATCTCGACGATGCCGACCGCCGACGTCATGGCCACGATCGCGAGACTGCATTCAATGTTCCCCGCCGCCGAGCGGGAAGTGGGTCTCCTCCGGCTATCGGAGGCGTTGCGAGGAGTGGTGGCCCAGAGGCTGTTACCCAGGAAGGAAGACGAGGGAAGGATCTCCGTGGTCGAGGTCATGGTCAGCACGCCGACCGCCCGCGCCTGCCTGCGCGATGCCGACAAGCTGGAGGAGCTGGAAGAGGAAATCGAGAGCGGGGAAGAGGGAATGCAAACCTTCGCCCAGCACGCCGGCCGCCTGGTGAAGGAGGGAGAGGTTGCCAAGGAAGCCGCCCAGATCCTCACCGGGGTCAAGGGCTCGAGGAGAGGCGAGCGCTGACGGCACGGCAGCTCTTCGACCTCCTCACAGCCGGACCTCGCGAGGCGGGCACCCCGCCCGCCCATCAGGCCAGAATTCATCTCCGACAATTTCTCGAAGCGCTGGGCTACTCGGTTCGCGAGCAGCCCTTCGACTTTTCCGCTCACTCGCTTTGGGCCTTCCCGATCTTTGGCGCCGGGGTCGGGGTCGTGGGGCTGGCCCTGCTGCCTCTGCTTCGCTCGCCCACTGCGTCATCCGGAACCGCCCTCATCGTCTGTATCTCGGGCGTACTCCTGTTCGAGATTCTGGCCTGGAAGATCGGAGTGGGCGCCCGGATACCGGGAACGACTTTCCGCAACGACGCGAATCTCATCGCCGTTCGAGGCGAAGGCCCGGTTTCCACCTGGCTGGTCGCTCACGTCGACACCAAGGCCCAGGCCCAATCCATGGCCGGACGCCTGGTCTCGATCTGGGTTGTGGTGATTGCGGTTCTCGTTCTGATTCTGCTGGCGGGATGGCGCCTGGTCAGCGGAGCACCGCTGTCCTTCTCCGCGGCGGCTGCCGGCGCAGGCATCGCCCTGACCGCCGCAATCTTCGCGGCCGGAAGCCGGCTTCAGGGGAGCAGCCCGGGTGCCCGCGACAATGGTGCCGGGCTGCTCGCCGTCCTTTCCGCAGCGGAGGAACGGCCCGACGGAAGTCTTGGCATCATACTGACCGGCGCCGAGGAGTTCGGCCTGCTTGGTGCCCGTCACCTGGCTCGAGCGGAACCGGCGCTTTTCCGGGGAACGGAAGTGGTCAACCTGGACACCATCGCTGACAGGGGCGGCCTCTACGTCATCAGCCACAACACCAGGGCGGCGTCTCTCGCGAACCGAGTAGCCCAGCGCTTCGAGAAATTGTCGGAGATGAATTCTGGCCTGATGGGCGGGCGGGGTGCCCGCCTCGCGAGGTCCGGCTGTGAGGAGGTCGAAGAGCTGCCG
>DATIOP010000402.1:0-6855 GCA_035472975.1 Gemmatimonadales bacterium | reverse complement strand
GGATCTCGTGGCCTTCATCATCGGTCTGGTATTCAGTGATGGTGCCGGTGCTGTCCCGCACGGGGATTCGGGCCGGCTTGGTGCCACCTTCGGCAACCAGCACCAGGCGAATGCGGAGCTGTTTGAGCTGCCGGCTCTGCGCGATGACGTCTGCGAGGCTGTCGTGGCCTTCTCCGTCGGTGAACACGATGAGCACCCGATCGGCGGCTTCATCGGAAGCGCTCAGCAGTTCCCCGCCCTGTCGCAGCGCTCCGGCGAGGCCGGTTCCACCCTGGCTGGCCAGATCCGGACTCAGAGCATCGAGGAAGAGCATCAGCGCGGCCCCATCCACCGTCAGGGGACTCAGGATGTAGCTGCGGCCGGCAAAGGCCAGCAGGCCGATCCGGTCGCCGCCCAGATCCTGGATCAGCCGACGGGCTTCGCGAGTCGCTCGCTGCAGCCGGCTTGGTGTGGCGTCCTCCGCGAGCATCGAGCGGCTGATGTCCATGGCGATCGCGACACTCAGGGCTCGACTCTCGGTCGTCACACTCGTGCTCCCGCCGCGGGGCCCGGCGACCGCGACCGTGGCGAGCAGTCCCACAATCGCGAACAGGAGCGGAGCCCAGCGCCCGGATCTTCTCGCCGCTGCTCCCGTGGTCGGAGACCAGGCCATCGCTCTCGTCACGCGCCGGCGGCGAGCCAGAGTCGCAATCAGCCCAAGAGCCAGTGCTACGACCGGGGCCAGGAGCAGCAGCAGCGGGTAGTCGAAGATCATGGTATTCGAACCACCAGCGTCGCACTCAAGAGCAGCTCGACCGCGAGCGCGGCCATTCCCAGGAGCACCAGCGGGCGAGTCAGCTCATCGTAGTGGACGTAACGGATCATCCGCACCGGAGATTTCTCCAGGCCGTCGATCGTCGTCAGAATGCGCTTCAGGGCCTCGCTGTCCTTGGCACGGAAGTAACGTCCGCCGGTGGTGGTGGCGATGTCGTTCAGCAGCACTTCGTCGATCTCGACCGGCAGAATCTCATAGCGGAAGCCGGACAGGCCGCGTCCGGTCGGGATCGGAGCCTCACCCTCGGTTCCCACACCGATGGTGTAGACTCGGATACCGAGTGCCTGCGCTGCGGCGGCGGCGGTCCGGGGATCTACCGTGCCGCGGTTGTTGACCCCATCGGTGAGAAGGAGAATGACCTTGGTCTTCCCCGGCGTCTTGCGGAGGCGACTCACGGCGGTGGCGAGCCCGCTGCCGATCGCCGTGCCATCCTCCAACATGCCGATCTTGAGATCCATCACCGCGCGCTCGAGCACCGAGTAATCCGTGGTGATCGGGACCTGGGTGAGCGCCTCACCCGCGAACGCAACGATACCGATCCGGTCGGCGGTGCGCCCGCGGATGAACGACACCGCCTGCATCTTCGCCACTTCCATCCGATTGGAAGGAGCGAAGTCCTCGGCCAGCATGCTGCTCGAGATATCGATCGCGATCACGATCGAAATGCCTTCGCGCTTTTCCTCAACCGTCGTTCCGCCGATTCGGGGACCGGCTGCGGCAATGATCCAGGCGGCGAGCGCCAGGGCCCGCGCTCCCGGTGGGATCCGCGCCAGCCAGTTGGAACGGGGCAGCGCTCGAGCCAGTCTGACATCACTGTAGACCGCGCCGGGCCGCGGGGTTCGGCGCCGCCACCACCACCAGAGCGGAAGTGCAAGCAACAGAAGCAGCAGCCACGGCCGGGCGAAGATCACGGCCGCCTCGCGGGGAGACGCGGGCCCAGCGCCATCGCGCGGGTGTAGAGCTCACCCGGTTCCGCGGTTGCGAGCGGGGCGAACCGGGCCATGTCGAGAGCGCGGAGCAAGTTGCTGATTTCTTCCTGGGGCCAGGTCGGCCGCAGTTCGGCAATCACCGCGAGACAGCGCTCAAGGTCGAGACCGGTATGCGCCTCGGGCAGCGCGTGAGCAATGCTGCGACGGAGAAACTCCACCGCGGCCGCCGCAACCGCCCGACCTTCCCCCGACGCGACCCATCGATCCACCGGAGGAGCGCTCGGCGCTCCCTTCGGTGCGATTCCCGGCAGCGGCGGGCCAGGCCGTCGCCACCAGCGAGCCAGTACCAGGACCGCGACCAGCGCCAGCAGCAGTGCTACGATCAACGGCCCGGGACTCACCACCGGCTGCAGCAGCGGACCCGCCTCCGGCTGGATGGCGATGGATGAATCCGGAGTGTTGGGAGGCAGGACGCTGGCAACCTCGAGATGAAATGTCTGGGAAGGGAGCGAGTCGGTATGCCCGTCCGGTTGGACGATCACCGGACCCGGCACCGTCACATCACGAGTCCCCGCGAGCCAGACGACCGCGGGATATCTGATCAAGGCGTCGCCGTTGCTGCGAACCACGACCGGGCGGCCCAGCAGTTCCACCTCCCCTGTTGGTGTCCAGGTAGTCGCACGCACCTCGGCACCGGGAGGCACGGTAACCCGACGGGTGAGCCAGATGGTGTCGCCCACTGTCGGCGGACTTGCCTGGAGCGCTACGAGCAGCAGGATCATCTATGCAGGCGGCGCGCCCGCTGTGCGAAGGCTCGCCGCAGCGGAATGGCGTAGTCGGACGCGGTACTGAGGAGCACTTGATCTACTCCAGCCGCGGCCAGCAACCGGTCGCGCTCCTCCCGGCGGCGTTCGGCCAGCATGTGCAGTCGTCCTCTCGCTACCCGGGACCCCGCGTCGACCAGGACCCGCTCGCCGGTCTCCGCGTCCTCCAGATCAATCCAGCCGGCGTCGGGCAACTCTGACTCGCGCGGGTCCTCGACCGTGATCGCAACGACGTCATGCCGGGCCGCGAGACGGCGGAGCGGCTGGGACCAGTCCGGGGCCAGGAAATCCGAGATCACCGCCACGATGCTCCGATGGCCGAGCAGCTCCGCGGCGTAGTGAAGGGCACCGGCGAGATTGGTGCGACGGGTTTGCGGGGAGAAGGCCACCAAGTCGCGGATCACCCGCAAAGCGTGCCGTCTGCCTTTGGACGGAGGGATCACTCGCTCCACCGTCTCGGTAAACAGCAAGGCTCCCACCCGGTCATTGTGGTATGCCGCCGCCAGGGCGAGGACGGATCCGATCTCGACGCCAAGGGCCGCCTTGCTACGCGGTTCCCCGAAATGCGTGGATCCCGATTGATCCACCACGAGCAGCACGGTCAGCTCGCGCTCTTCGGTGAAGGTCTTGACGTAAGGAGTGCCCAGTCGCGCCGAGACGTTCCAGTCGATCGCGCGGTAGTCGTCGCCCTGTTCGTAGGCCCGAACTTCGGCAAACTCCATCCCCTGTCCCCGAAACACCGAGCGGTACTCGCCCGCAAACAGGGATCCCACCAGGCCCCGGGTGCGGAGCTCGATGTTCTTGACCTGCTTTAAGACGTAGGGAGAGATGGAGGACATGGTTGGAAAGTTGCTCAGTTCCGAGTTCCGAGTTCCGAGTTTGGTGCGTGAGAGGATTCTCCAGCGCGCTTCGAGTCAAACTCACCAACTCGGAACTGGGAACTCGGAACTATTATGGAACTGGCAACGCATCCAAAATCCGAGTAATCACCGCATCACTGTCGAGCTCTTCCGCCTCGGCCTCAAACGTCAGCACCACGCGATGCCGAAGGACTTCGAGGGCGAGGGCGCGGACATCCTCGGGGACGACGTAAGCGCGGCCGCGAAGAAACGCGTGAGCCCGGGCGGCCTGGGCCAGAGCGATCGAGGCCCGGGGGGACGCTCCGAACGCCACCAGTGGTTTCAGCGCGGCGAGCCCGACACTCGACGGGTCCCGGGTGGCACGGACCAGATCCACGATGTAATCCACCACTTTCTGATCGACGTACAAGGCCGCGATGGATTCACGGAGCGAGAGGATGTGAGCCGGGTCCAGCAGGCGTTCGACCGGGATCTCGTGGCCAGAGCTCATCCGGAGCAGGACTTCCTTCTCTTCATCACGTGAGGGATAGCCGACCCGCACCTTGAGCATGAACCGGTCGAGCTGCGCCTCGGGCAGCGGATAGGTTCCTTCGTGCTCGATCGGATTCTGGGTCGCGAGCACCAGGAACGGCTCCTCCAGCGTGAAGGTCGTTCCCCCGATCGTGACCTGCTTCTCCTGCATCGGCTCGAGCAGCGCGGCCTGGACTTTGGCCGGGGCGCGGTTGATCTCGTCAGCCAGGATGATCTGGGCGAAGAGCGGGCCGCGCTTCACCTTGAACTCCTGGGTCTTGGGATCGAAGACCATGGTGCCGATGACGTCGGCCGGGAGCAGGTCGGGCGTAAACTGGATGCGCGAGAAGGACGCGTGAATGATTTCGGCGAGTGTCTTCACCGCGAGCGTCTTCGCCAGCCCGGGCACGCCCTCGAGCAGGATGTGGCCGCCAGTAAGGAGTCCCACCAGCAGGCGCTCGACCATGACATCCTGTCCTACGATGCGCTTGGCTACTTCGGAGGTGACGCCGCGAATCGGGCTGGCATCAACGGCGCGGGGTGACGGAGAGGCTTTGGCCGTCATGGCTTTCGCGGGGCGAGCCCGATCGCGGAGTAGATAGCGGCCTCTTCTTTCGGAGTTAACAGCCGGGACTCGCCGGGTTTGAGGTCTCCCAGCCGAACGGGACCGTAGGAGAGCCGTGCCAGGCGTTCCACTTTGAGTCCCATCGCCTCACACCACCGCCGCACGATACGATTGCGTCCTTCGGTGAGTGTCAGATCGATGATGCTGCGACCGCTGGTGCCGGGACGAACCTTGGTCGCGGTCGCGACCACCGGCCGGCCCTCGATCATCGTGGTTTCGCGGAGCGCCTGGGAGATTTCCGCGGGCGACCGGCCGTGCACCAGGGCGGTGTAGCTGCGCGGGACGCGATAACGGGGATGGGTGAGCCGGTGAATCGCGTCTCCGTCACTGGTGAGCAGGAGGAGCCCGGTGGTCATTACATCGAGCCGGCCCACGTAGGCCAGTCCGGTCCGGTCTCGAATGAAGTGGAAGACCGTACGCCTGCCCTCTTCATCCTGTGCGGTAGTGACAACTCCGAGCGGCTTGTGGAAGGCGAGCCAGCGGTGGCGGACTCGGGGGATGAGCTTGCCGCCGACGGTAATCCGATGGCGATCCGGATCGACCTTGGTGCCGAGCTTCGTCGCGATCTTGCCGTCGATCTTGACCCGGCCATCGGTGATCAGCGATTCCGCGGCGCGACGACTTGCGATTCCCGCCCGCGCCAGCGCCCGCTGGAGGCGCATCTCGGTCACGATTCCGCGGGTACCGACGCCGCGGCGTCTTCCTCTCCTTCCGCCGCCATGGGCGGGCGGGGAGGCTGGAGAGCGACAGTGAACTCGTCGGCCTGGGGCAATTCGGCCAGATCTCTGAGGCCCAGCGTCTCTAGGAAGAGCGAGGTCGTTCCGTAAAGCAGAGGACGGCCCATCGCTTCGCTCCGTCCTACCACCTCGATGAGCCCACGTTCCTGCAGGGTTCTCAGCACGCCGCCCGCCGACACCCCCCGGATGTCCTCGACCTCCGCGCGGCCGACCGGCTGGCGATAGGAGATCACCGCGAGCGTCTCCAGAGCAGCGCCGGTCAGCTTGGGAATTCGTACCGAGAGCTGCGCCTGCTCGATCGCCGCAGCGAAGGCCCGCCGGGTGAGAATCTGGTAGCCGCCGGCCAACTCGACGACCTCCACCGCATGGCCGTCGAAATCGTAATGCTCGCGCAGCTGCTCCAGCGCTGCGCGTACATCGGCGAGGGATGCTTCTTGATCGAGGGTCTGCAGCTCCTCCACCGTCACCGGACGGGCGGCGGAGAACAGCGCGGCCTCAAGCAGCTGGGCGAGGGGCGTCACGGCTGATCACCATCGGCGCAAACGCTGCGCGTTGGAAGAGGTGAAGGGTGCCCCGCTTGGCGAGTTCCAGCAGTGCCAGCAGAGTGGAAAGGACATGGGCGATCCCGCGCTCGGGACCCAATGCATCGAGCCAGCCAATCTCACCGCGCTCCTCGAGCAGTGCCTCGATCCGCTTGGTCGCGCCTTCGACGTCGAGCGGACGCGGCACGACCCGGTGCAGAACCGGAACCGAGATCTCGCTGATCACCTTCTCCACCGCCTGAAGCAGCTGGAGCAGGTCGATGGCCAGCGGCTGCGGCGGCAGTTCGGGCGGCGGCGGGAGATAGCCCCGGGCAAATTGTCCGGCCCGTCGCTCGGATGACTTGTCGAGCCAGGAGGCGATTTCGCGGATCAACTGGTACTCGAGCAGTCGCCGGACCAGCTCGTGCCGCGGATCCTCCCAGCCCTCCTCTTCCGACCGGCGCGGCAACAAGGTTTGCGCCTTGAGCCGGAGCAGGCGGCCCGCCATCTCCAGGTAGTCGGCAGCCTGATTGAGTCCAAGATCGTGGATCACACTCAGGAACTGATCCGCGATGCGAGCAATCGGGATGTCCGCGATGTCGATCTCTTCTTCGCGGAGGAGGTGCAGCAGCAGATCGAGCGGTCCCGCGAACGCGTCGAGCTGGACGACGAACCCGGGTTCGGCGCCGAGCGCGGTAGTGGGAGGAGCAGCGGATGCCGTCATTCCCGATAAGTATCGCTTAGAGGAAGCTCAGGCTGTAGGGGGCTACCAGGCCGAGGAGCCTGGCGCCGATCCAGTGAGCCGGGATCAGAAACACGTTGAGGACCCCGGGCAACAGGAACAACAACGCGAACAGAAGCAGAAACCCGACCCGCTGCAGCGAACGGTAGCGCGCCCCGAGCTCGGGAGGCAGTACGTAATAGAACAGGTGCGACCCGTCGAGCGGCGGAATTGGAATCAGGTTGAAGAAGCAGAGGACCAGGTTGAGCAGCACCCCGTAGGCCGTCATCTGCTGTAGAATCAAGAGACCCGGC
>DATIOP010000401.1:0-11375 GCA_035472975.1 Gemmatimonadales bacterium | reverse complement strand
CTCCGACATTCCGCACCTGGTAGGTGACGCAACGCGACTCCGAAAGGCGACCGGGTGGCAGCCGCGCATTGCTCTCGAGCAGACATTGAAAGATCTCGTGAATGCCCAAACGGACTGACATCAGCTCGATTCTGCTGCTGGGATCCGGACCGATCGTAATCGGCCAGGGGGCCGAGTTCGACTATTCCGGAACCCAGGCCGTTCGCGCGCTGCGGGAAGAGGGATACCGGGTGATCCTGGTGAACTCCAACCCGGCCACGATCATGACCGACCCGGAGATTGCCGACCGGACCTACGTGGAGCCGGTGACGCCGGAATGGGTGGCCAAGGTCATCGAGCGGGAGCGGCCCGATGCTCTCCTGCCCACGATGGGCGGACAGACTGCCCTCAACGTCGCGATGGCGCTCCACAAGGACGGCACGCTGGCTCGCTACAACGTCGAGCTGATCGGTGCCAACGAACGGGCCATCCGGATCGCAGAGGATCGTCAGGAATTCGCCCAGGCGATGCAGCGGATCGGCCTGGCGACCCCGCGAGGCCGCACCGTGCGCAGCATCGAGGCGGCGCTCGAGGCGGTAGACGATACCGGCTACCCCGCGATCATTCGTCCCTCCTTCACGCTGGGCGGGACCGGCGGCGGGATCGCCTACAACCGCGACGAATTCGAGGAGATCGTCGGGCGGGGCCTCGAGCTGTCGCCGGTGGGTTCGGTGCTGATCGAGCGCAGCATCATCGGCTGGAAGGAGTTCGAGCTCGAGGTGATGCGGGACGGAGCGGACAACGTGGTGATCGTCTGCTCGATCGAAAACCTGGACCCGATGGGTGTCCATACCGGCGATTCGATCACCGTGGCACCGGCCATGACGCTCACCGACCGGGAATACCAGGTCATGCGCGACGCGTCGATCCGCATCATTCGCGAAGTCGGCGTCGCGGCGGGTGGCTGCAACATCCAGTTCGCGGTGGATCCGGCGACCGGCGAGCAGCTGGTCATCGAGATGAATCCCCGCGTCTCCCGCTCTTCGGCCCTCGCCTCGAAGGCGACCGGATTCCCCATCGCGCGCATCGGCGCCAAAGTCGCCGTCGGGTATCGCCTCGATGAGCTGCCGAACGACATCACCCGAACGACACCCGCCTCCTTTGAGCCGGTGCTCGACTACGTGGTGGTGAAGGTCCCCCGCTTCGCCTTCGAGAAATTCCCCGAGGCCGATCCCCGGCTCAACACGCAGATGAAGTCGGTCGGCGAGGCCATGGCGATTGGGCGCACGTTCAAGGAAGCCTTTCAGAAGGGGTTCCGCGCTCTCGAAGCCGATCGTACCGGCTGGGTGCTCGGACGCGATCCGTCCGACGACCGGCTCACCGATTTGAGCCCGGAGGCGGTAAAGGCGGCAATTCGTACTCCGACACCGGAGCGCATCTACCAGGTAAAGCGCGCGCTGCAGATGGGCATCCCAACGGCGGAGATCGCGGAACGGAGCGGGATCGATCCCTGGTTCGTGGGCCAGATGAGCGATCTGGTTGAAGCCGAGCGCGAATGGACCGACAAGAAGCCGGGCGACGACCCCGGCCAGCGCGACCAGCTCCGCAAGATGAAGCGCATGGGATTCTCCGATCGGCAGCTGGCCGACCTGCGTGGTCGCCAGGAGGCCGAGATCCGCGATCTGCGGCATCGTCTCGGCATCCGGCCGGCGTACAAGACGGTAGACACCTGCGCCGGCGAGTTTCCTTCTTCGACGCCCTACCTGTACTCCTCTTATGACGAGGAGACTGAGGTCAAGGCCGGTGGCGACCGCACTATCGTGATCCTGGGAAGCGGTCCCAACCGAATCGGTCAGGGGGTCGAGTTCGACTACTGCTGCGTGCGCGCGACTCTCGCCTTCCGGGAGATGGGTTACCGCACGGTGATGGTGAACTCCAATCCCGAGACGGTCTCGACCGATTACGACATCTCCGACACCCTGTACTTCGAGCCGCTGACGCTGGAGGATGTGCTCGAGATCGTGCACGCCGAGAAGCCGATCGGCGTCGTGGTTCAGCTCGGAGGCCAGACTCCGTTGAAGCTGGCGCGTGGACTCGAGGCCGCGGGCGCAAAGATCCTTGGGACATCTCCGGACGCGATTGATCTGGCGGAGGATCGTCGCCGGTTCGAGGCTCTCGCGCGGGAGCTGGGCGTCACCCAGCCCAACGCGGGTACGGCGCTGTCGGTGGATGAGGCTGTCGCGGTGGCGGAGCAGGTCGGCTATCCCGTACTGGTTCGCCCATCCTATGTGCTCGGCGGCCGGGGCATGCAGATCGTCTACGACGAGCCTTCGCTGCGCGACTACTTCGGCCGCGCGGTACGGGTGGCGCCGGGCCACCCCGTGCTCATCGACTCCTTCCTCGAGGATGCGTTCGAGGCGGACGTGGACGCCATCTGCGACGGTACCCGCACCGTGATCGGCGGGGTCATGCAGCACATCGAAGATGCCGGTATCCACTCGGGCGACTCGGCGTGCGTCCTGCCGCCGTATCTCATCTCCGAGGCGCAGGTGGAACAGATGCGGAAGCATACCCGCGCCTTCGCCGAGAAGATCGGAGTGGTAGGGCTGATCAACGTGCAGTACGCCATCAAGAACGATGTCGTGTACGTGCTCGAGGTGAACCCCCGCGCGTCGCGGACCGTTCCCTTCGTGTCGAAGACGACCGGCGTTTCACTGGCCAGCCTCGCGGCCGCGGTCATGGTGGGGAAGACCCTCGACGAACTCGGCTTGAAGGACGACGTGGTCCAGCCTTACGTCGCGGTCAAGGAAGCGGTCTTCCCCTTCAACAAACTGCAGGGCGTTGACCTCATCCTGGGACCCGAGATGCGCTCGACCGGCGAGGTTATGGGCATCGCCGATTCCTTCGGGATGGCCTTCGCGAAGGCGCAGCATGCGGCGGATGGCGCACTCCCGCAGAGTGGCGCGGTCTTCGTCACGGTGAATGACCACGACAAGGGCAATGTCGTACCGATCGCACGCCGCTTCCACGAAATGGGCTTCCGGATCCTGGCGACAGAGGGCACGGCGCGTCATCTCCGGGTACGCGGCATTCCGGCGGAACGGGTGCTCAAGGTGTACGAGGGTCGCCCCAACGCCATCGACCTGCTCCTCTCGGGACAAATCCAGCTCCTGATCAACACTCCGCTGGGCAAGCTGACCCAACAGGACGACTACCAGATCCGGGCAGCGGCGCTGCAGCACCGGGTTCCTTATACGACCACGCTGTCGGCTGCCGCCGCGGCTTGCGATGCGATCATCGCGTTGAAGAGCCGGGTCGGTGAGGTCCGGTCCCTTCAGGAATGGCATCTCCTCGGTCGGGACGTGCTGCAGGAGACAGCGGGGTGAGTGCGCGGGCAACAACCTTCCTGACCGACCTGCGTGCCGCGGTAAGTGGGGAAGTCCGTGAAGCCGAGCCGTTGAGCCGGTATTCGACCTACCGGATCGGCGGGCCGGCGACGATGCTGTTCCCCAAGTCCGTGGAAGACATCGCGCGCGCGGTCAGCCTCGCAACTGGCAGAGGCGTCGCCTGGTTCGCGCTTGGCCTTGGGTCCAACGTCCTACTCCCCGACGAAGGCCTCGACGCCCTGGTGATTCGCCTGGGCAAGGGACTCGACGCTATCAAGTCGGACGGCGACCGTTGGACGATCGGAGCCGGTCTCCCCGCGCCGATCGCCGCAAGGCGTACCGCCGAATCAGGCTGGAGCGGCCTGCACAAGATGGTTGGCGTCCCCGGTAGCGTGGGGGGCGGCGTCTTCATGAACGCGGGCTGCCACGGCGCCGAATGGGCCGATGTAATTGAAACGGTGACGGTGGTGGACTGGGATGGTGCAGTGCGGGAGCGGAGTCGCGACGAGATCCCCCTCTCCTACCGGCGAAGCGGCCTCACCGGATCGATCGTGATCGAGACCCAGGTGCGTTTGCAGCCCGAGACCGCGGAGCGTCTCACCGAAGAGGTGAACGACCTCTTTCGCTGGCGGCAGGAAGGCACCCCGTTCAACCGGCCCTGCTGCGGAAGTGTATTCACCAATCCAGCTGCGCCCGTGGCGCCGAACCTCCGCACCGCGGGACAGCTGGTAGACGCGGCGGGGCTCAAGGGGTTTTCCATCGGCGCTGCTCAAGTCTCGCCGATGCACGCGAACTACATCGTCAATACCGGCGGTGCGACGGCGCGTCAGGTCCGTGAGGTGATCGGCCAGGTGCGGCGAACCGTTCGCGACCGCTTTGGGGTGGAGCTGGAGCTGGAGGTGAAGCTGGTGGGTGGAGACGGGTCGGTTATTACAGAGCCGTAGCCAGTCGGCAATTGCAAATTGGTAATTGGCAATTGGTAATTTGAAAAACGGCTCTTTAATCCAAACAGGAACTATTGATGTCCGACTTTTTCGTGCACGAATCCAGTTACCTCGACGCCGGTGCGGTGGTCGGCAAGGGCACCAAGATCTGGCATTTCTGCCACGTGATGCCCGGTGCGGTGATCGGCGAGCGGTGCAACCTGGGGCAGAATGTCGTGGTCATGCCTGGCACCCGGATCGGGAACAATGTGAAGGTGCAGAACAACGTCTCGATCTACGAGGGCGTCGTGCTGGAGGACGACGTCTTCTGCGGGCCCAGCTGTGTCTTTACCAACGTGACCAATCCGCGGAGCCACGTCTCGCGGAAAAACGAGTATCGCGAAACGCTGGTCCGCCGCGGCGCCTCGATCGGTGCCAACGCGACGATTGTTTGCGGCACAACGCTCGGCGAATACTGCTTCATCGGTGCCGGAGCCGTGGTCACCAGTGACGTTCCCGCTTTTGCCCTGATGGTGGGAGTTCCGGCCCGTCGGGTGGGGTGGATGTGCCAGTGCGGGAACCGCCTGGCAGTCAAGGACGGCTCGGCGCGTTGCGCGAGTTGTGGGACGGGTTATCGCGAGCGTCAAGGGCTGCTCGAAATGATTGATTCTCCCCGTAGCGCGGGCTAGCTTTCCGCCGCTTTCGGTCCCCTTTTTTGCCCCGTTTTTCGATGAGGATGGAGTGAACGTTCCGCTGTTAGACCTCGTGGCCCAGTACCAGTCCATCAGGGAGGATGTCCTTCCCCGGATGATGGCGGTGATCGAACGCCAGGCCTTCATCATGGGCGGCGAAATACCCGAGCTCGAAGCTGCTATCGCGAAGCTCTCGGCTGCCAAACACGGTATTGCCTGCGCCAGCGGGACCGACGCACTGCTCCTGCCGCTCAAGGCGCTGAATCTCAGCTCCGGCGACGAGGTCATCACCACGGCCTTCACTTTCTTCGCCACGGCGGGAACCATCCACAATACCGGCGGGAAGCCGGTGTTCGCGGACATCGATCCGGACACCTTCAACATTCTGCCTTCGGCGATCGAGGCGGCGATCACGCCTCGCACGAAGGCGATCGTGGTGGTGCACCTGTTCGGCCAGATGGCCCCGATGGAGGCGATACTCCCCATCGCAGAAAAACACGGCCTGGCGGTCATCGAAGACGCGGCCCAGGCCATCGGCGCGAGGCGCCGAATCGGCGGGACCTGGCGGATGGCCGGAGAGCTCGGCACAGCGACCGGCTTCTCCTTCTTCCCGAGCAAGAATCTCGGGGCTTGGGGAGACGGTGGAATGATCGTCACCCAGGATGACGCCCTCGCCGCCAGGCTCCGGAAACTCCGGCTGCACGGCGGCGCCAAGCAGTACCATCACGAGGAAGTCGGCACCAACAGCCGGCTCGACACTCTTCAGGCTGCGATCCTGCTCGCCAAGCTTCCGCATCTCGCGGCCTGGAGCGAGGCGCGCCGGCATCATGCCGCCTTCTACAACCAGGCCTTCGCGGGCATGCCCGAGGTCTGCGCACCCAAGACCGATCCGGCCAACGAGCACATCTTCCACCAGTACACG
Source organism: Gemmatimonadales bacterium (assembly GCA_035472975.1). Classification (GTDB taxonomy): domain Bacteria; phylum Gemmatimonadota; class Gemmatimonadetes; order Gemmatimonadales; family GWC2-71-9; genus DATBGE01. The sequence goes on along the minus strand of DATIOP010000401.1, from coordinate 5,473 downwards.
CTTCGGGTGGAGCGGCGCGACGAGCTCCTCGGGCACCTCAAGGAAAAGGGAATCGGCTGTGCCGTCTACTATCCCACCCCGCTCCATCTGCAGCCCTGCTTCGGATACCTGGGTTATGCCAAAGGTCGGCTCCCGGCCACCGAGGCGGTCACCAACACGGTGATTTCTCTCCCGATTTACCCGGAGTTGAGCGCGGCCCAGCGCGAGGTGGTCGTGCAGGCCGTTAAGGGATTCTACAGTTGAGCCGGCTCAAGGTCGGCGTCATAGGCGCGGGCGCCTGGGGGAGAAACCACGTCCGTACCGCGGCGGCTTCTTCGGAGGCCGAGCTGGTTGCGATCTGTGAGACGAACCCCGAGGCGCGCGTCAGCCTCATGAAGCAGTATCCCGGCGCCACGGTCACCGACTCTCCAGCCAGGCTGCTGGAGAAGGTCGAGGCCGTCATCGTCGCGACGCCGGCCACGAGCCACGCCGAACTGGGCAACATGGCCATCGAGGCCGGCATCCCCGCGCTGATCGAGAAGCCATTCGCCCTGACCGTGGCGGATGCCGAACGGCTCGCGGAAAACGCCGAGAAACGCAACGTCCCGATCCTGGTGGGACACCTGCTTGAGTACCACCCGGTGGTCGAACGGTTGAAGGGGATGCTGGAAAAGCGTGAGCTGGGAGACTTGTACTATCTCTATTCCCAGCGCGTCAACCTTGGACAGATCCGGCCGGACGAAAACGCGTTGTGGAGCTTTGGCCCTCACGACGTCTCCGTCGCCCTGTATCTGCTGGGCGAGATGCCGGTAACACTGAGTGCTCAGGGCAGGTCTTACCTCCAGCGCGGCATCGAAGACGTCGTCTTCCTCAATCTCACCTTCGAGTCTGGTGTGATGGCCCACGTGCAGATGTCCTGGCTCGACCCGCACAAGGTGCGTCGCCTCACCGTGGTGGGCTCTCGGCAGATGGCTGTCTTCGACGACATGCAGCCCCGGGAAAAGCTCACGATCTACGACAAGGGCGTGAACCGGCCGCCCGAGTACCGGTCCTACGGCGAAAGCCTCACGATTCGCGAGGGAGATATCTTCATCCCTCGGCTGCCGAACGTGGAGCCGCTGACGGTCCAGTTCCAGCATTTCATCCGGGTGGTCCGAGGCGAGGAAAAAGCCCGGGCCGATCACGCCGACGGAGTCCGCGTGGTCCGGGTGCTCGATGCCGCCACCCGTTCGCTGGCCCAGGGAGGCGCCCCCGTCTCTCCCGGTCGCGCCTGAGCCGGAGCACACCAGATGCACATTGCGGTCATTGGTACGGGATACGTGGGACTGGTTACCGGCGCATGCCTCGCCGAGACCGGCAACGACGTGGTCTGCGCCGACATTGACGCGCGGAAGGTCGAACGGCTCAAGGCCAATGACATTCCGATCTACGAGCCGGGTCTGGAGGAGCTGGTACGCCGCAATCAGGCCGAGGAGCGGCTGAGCTTCACGACCGATGTCGGCGCCGCGGTCAAAGGAGCACAGGTCGTATTCATCGCGGTTGGCACTCCGCCAGACGAGGACGGCTCCGCCGACTTGCAACACGTGCTGTCGGTCGCCAGTACCATCGGCCGCAACATGAACGGGTCCAAGGTGGTGGTAACCAAGTCCACTGTACCCGTTGGGACTGCTGAGAGAGTGCGTGCTGCGGTCAAGGCGGAGACCAAGGTCCCCTTCTGGGTCTGCTCCAACCCCGAATTCCTGAAGGAAGGTGCTGCGATCGATGACTTCATGAAGCCCGACCGGATCGTGGTGGGTGTGGACGCGGCGGAGTCTCGGGAAATCATGGCGGAGCTTTACGCGCCGTTCGTTCGGACCGGGAATCCGGTGCTGTTCATGGATATTCCCTCCGCCGAGGTAACCAAGTACGCCGCGAACGCCATGCTGGCCACCCGGATCTCGTTCATGAACCAGATCGCCGAGTTCTGCGAGATCGTTGGAGCAGACGTGAGAGAAGTCCGTCAGGGTATCGGTACCGACCGCCGCATCGGGCAGGCATTCCTGTTTCCCGGACCCGGCTATGGCGGTTCCTGCTTCCCCAAAGACGTGAAGGCGCTGATTCGCTCGGGCAAGGAGATTGGTCTCGAGTTCGATCTGCTGGCCGCGACCGAAGCCGTGAATGACCGGCAGAAGCTGGTCCTCCTGCGGAAGACGAAGGAGGCCCTGGGTGGCCTCTCGGGCAAGACTGTCGGGGTCTGGGGTCTCGCCTTCAAGGCCGAGACCGACGACATGCGGGAGAGCCCGTCGATTCCTCTCATTGAAGGGCTGCTCGCCGGTGGGGCCAAGGTGCAGGTGCATGACCCCAAGGCGATGCATACCGCCCGCGAGCTCTTCGGGAACAAGATCACCTATGCGCCCGACCCCTATCACGCAGTCGAGGGCGCCGATGCGCTGGTGATCGTGACCGAGTGGCTGGTGTACCGGAATCCCGACTTCGACCGGTTGAAGAGTCTGCTCCGCCGCCCGGTCGTGATCGACGGGAGAAACCTGTTCGATCCTCATCGCATGCGAGCGATGGGCTTCGAGCATCACGGCATTGGACGGCGCCGCCCATGAGAGTCCTCATCACCGGCGCCGCCGGCTTCCTGGGTTCCCATCTCTCCGACCGGTTTCTGGCCGAGGGCCACGAGGTCGTGGGGATGGACAACTTCATCACCGGGTCGCCCGACAACATCGCCCACCTGGAGTCACAGCCTCGGTGGACCTTCGTCGAGCACAACGTCACCAAGTTCATTGAGCTGGCTGGGCCGCTCGACGGCGTCCTGCACTTCGCCTCGCCGGCCAGCCCGATCGATTATCTCGAGCTCCCGATCCAAACCCTCAAGGTCGGCTCGCTCGGCACCCACAATTCACTCGGTTTGGCCAAGGCCAAGGGCGCCAGATTTCTTCTTGCCTCCACCTCCGAGGTCTACGGTGATCCCCAGATTCACCCCCAGCCCGAGACCTACTGGGGGCATGTGAATCCGGTCGGGCCGCGTGGGGTGTACGACGAGGCCAAGCGATTTGCCGAGGCCATGACGATGGCCTACCACCGCTACCATCATGTCGATACCCGCATTGTTCGAATCTTCAATACCTACGGCACGCGGATGCGGCCGGGGGACGGGAGAGTCGTGTCGAACTTCATCGTGCAGGCGCTGCGAGGCGAGCCGCTCACCGTCTACGGCGACGGTTCACAGACACGCTCGTTCTGCTACGTGTCGGATCTCATCGACGGGATCTACCGGCTCTTCGGCAGCTCGAGGACCGATCCCACCAACATCGGCAATCCGGGAGAATTCACGGTGCAGCAACTCGCCGAAGCGGTGCTGCGCCTCACGCGATCAAGCTCGAAGATCGATCGCCGCCCTCTGCCGGAGGATGACCCCAAGGTTCGGCAGCCCGATCTCACTATTGCCCGGAGCGTCCTTCAGTGGGAGCCCCAGGTGGCGCTCGAGGAAGGGCTGGTGAAGACGATCGCGTACTTCCGCGGCCTCCTCGCCGCATGACGCGGATCCTGGTTACGGGGGCGGCCGGATTCATCGGCTCCCACCTGTCGGAAGCGCTCATCGCTCGGGGCGACGAGGTTATCGGCATCGATAACTTCGACCCGTTCTATCCCCGGCCGATCAAAGAGCGGAACCTCGAGGGGCTGCAGGATCAGAAGGGATTCACCTTCAAGGAATTGGACCTGCTGGATCGGGCCGCATTGCAGGGTCTGCTGACGCCCGACTCGGTGGTTGTGCACCTGGCCGCCAAAGCCGGTGTGCGGCCGTCGCTCGCCGCGCCGCTCGATTACGTGCGAGCCAACCTCCTGGGTACTCAATCGGTGGTGGACGCCGCGAGGGGGGGGCAGGGGTGAGTCGATTCGTGTTCGGCTCTTCATCGTCGGTCTACGGCAACGACACTCCGCCGCCGTTCCGGGAGGACGTTCCCGCGGTGGGCGCGATCTCTCCCTACGGTGCGACCAAGCGGGCGGGGGAAATCCTGCTCAACGCCTTCGCGCCACATGCGAAATTGAAGGTCGCAGCACTCCGGTTCTTCACTGTCTACGGTCCCCGGCAGCGCCCCGACCTGGCTATTCACTCCTTTGCCCACCGCTTCGCCAAGGGGGAGCCCATCACCCTGTTTGGCGACGGCTCCGAATCCCGCGACTACACCTACGTGGCAGACATCGTTTCCGGTGTGACCGCCGCGATCGATTGGACCGCCAAGGCGCCGGTGGGGTTGGAGATCTTCAACCTGGGGAGCCGTGAGCCGGTTCCGCTCAAGACCATGGTGGACGAGCTTGCCGCGGCGATGGGTGTGACCCCGCAGATTCAGTGGGCACCTCGACAACCGGGGGACGTCCTGCATACGTTCGCCGATCTTACTAAATCCGAACGGATGCTGGGGTTCCGGCCCCGCACCACGTTCCGCGAGGGGATTCGTCAGTTCCTGGCCTGGTTCGAGGAGACCTATGCGCGTCAGTAAGGAGACTTATGCGCGTCAGTGACGAACCGCTGATCAACCAGGCGCGGGAGCGCTTCGCGCTTCAGGATTACTACGGCGCCATCCACCTGCTGGAACACGTCGTCAACGGCGGCAAGCAGTTCGCCGACGCTCACCACCTGCTGGGACTCTCCTTCGCGCTGCTGGGTCAGGCCCAGCGGGCCCTGGCCCATTTCGAGCGGGCTCTTGAGCTCAATCCGCGCTACATCGAAGCCCACATCCATCGCGGAATCCTGCTCAACGACATGGGCCGGACCGAGGAAGCGACGGAGGCATTCAGGACCGCTGCGGCCCACAACGTCCGTCACTCCTCCGGCTTCCCCTCGCACGTCGCGGCCAATCTCGCCAACCATCACGCCCTGCTTGCGACCGCCTATGCGGAATCGGGCGCGATCGAGCAGGCGATCGAGCAGTTCTACCGCGCCGTCGAGCTGGGACCCGGCTTCGCCGACATTCGATACCGCCTCGCGCGGACCTTGCTCGAATCGGGCGACGCACTGGCCGCACGTGAAGAACTCGAGCGAGTGGTTCAGGACCGCCCCAACTTTCTGGACGCGCTGGCTTCGCTCGGCCTCGCGCGCTATCTGTCGGGCGATGTTGCCGGCGCCGAGCAGGTGTGGCGGGAGTGCCTGCTGGAGCGTCCCAAGAATGCGCGGGTCGAAGCCTACCTTGCGATGCTCGAACGGAACACGGAGTGAAACGTCTGTGGCTCGTGCTGCTGCTCACCGCCTGCGGTGGACGGGCAGCCGATCATGAACGGCTGGCCGATGCGGCCTACGGGCGGGCCGAATACCAGACCGCTCTCCAGGAATATCGGGCCGCGGCCAAACTGAGCCAGAATGCGAGGGTTTCCGCCAAGCTCGGTGCCGCGGCACTAAAGGCCGGCGAAATCCGGGAGGCTGCCGAGGCGTATCGTCAGCTTGCTTCGCAGGATCGTTCGCGGGCGGACGAAGCTGCGACCGGGCTCGAGCTGGTTGCCAAGGCTG
>DATIOP010000400.1:0-1926 GCA_035472975.1 Gemmatimonadales bacterium | reverse complement strand
AGCATCGACAAGCAGATCATAAGCCAAAAGGTTCGATTCTGAGGATTCTTCAGCCGGGCATAGACCAGCCCCAGGTTGTTGAGTGCGGGATAGTTGTCCGGCTCGATGTCGAGGAGGGCACTGTACGCGGAAAGCGCCTTTTGCGGCTGGATATCGACGCGGGTGTAATACGTGCCGAGTGTCAGGTAGCGCTCCCGTTCGGTGAGCCGGTCCTGATGGCGCAGCGCGATCTGCATCGCGTGACGCTGCTTCGCCCGCTCGCCGACGTTGCCGTAATTCACACCGAGCCTCCGCCAGGCCATGGCGAATCCGGTATCGAGCGCCACGGCCTCTTCCAGAAGCTGGTCGGCCCGACTGGAAGCTCCTGCCGTGGCTCCAATGCGCATGGCCTGCGAGTACTTCCTGAGCGCTTCCAGTGACGGAGTCGTCACCTGCTCGAGCGGCTGACCTCCTCCAATATTCTTCAGCGACTCGCCGATCTTCCGCCTGAGCTCGTGTGATACTTTGCCGATGGTCTCGATCAGTTCGGTGGAGTCCTTTGCCACCTCGCGGAACGCGGCCAGTGGCTCCCCGTTTGCGGCCGAGATGATTTGAGCCGAAAACGTGAACGAGGGACCGACGGAGGCGATGTCTCCGGTGATCACGGCCTTCACGCCTTCCCGCTGGGCAATTTCCCGCGCCAGGGTGAGATCGATGGCCGAGTTGTCGGGCCGCTGCATCCGCTCGAGCGCGGCCGCGATCTGGGTCGGGGAGAACACCGTCACCGTGCGTGACTGGGTGAGGTCCACTCGAAGCGCCTCGCCCGCGGCGACGCCCAGGGTCGAATCGTGGGTGCGATTGATGATATCGGCGAGGAGCACGGGATCCCGTGCATCGAGCACGCCCTGCGCGACGAGGGACCTCCCCGGTATCAGCCCGGTGAAGTACCCACCGAGGAGCACAGTGAGGGCCAGCGCGCCTGCGCCGAGGAGCACGGTTTGCTTGCGGCGCCGTGGGACTGGCGTGAAGGCTCCGCTCGAAAGCGCGTTCAGCCGCTGCCGCACCAGGTCGGCCGAGTCGGGCCGCAGGTCCCGGTCCTTCTCGAGGCACTGCATCAGAAGGGCGGCCAGCAGTGGCGGGCAGTCGGGCCGGCCCAGTGTCACCTCAGCCGGTTTTTCGGTGAGATGCGCCGCCAGCAACTCCTGCGGGGTCCGGTCAGCGAACGGCGCCTTCCCGGTCAGCATTTCGTAGCCCAACGCGCCGAAGGCGTAGAGGTCTGCGCGATGGTCGATGTTGGGATCGGCGGCGATCTGTTCCGGCGCCATGTACGCGGGGGTGCCCATCGACAGGCCGGCGGAGGTGAGCGTTCCGCCTCCCGAGACGCTGCCGAGCGCCTTCGCGATCCCGAAATCCGTGACTACCGCATGCTGGCCGCTGAGCAGGATGTTTTCCGGCTTGATATCGCGGTGTACCACGCCATGACGGTGCGCGTAGGCCAGCGCATCGGCGACTTCTCCCAGCATCCTGACGACATCCGGCGTGGCGATTCGCTCCTTCCGGTTGAGCAGGGCCCGGAGCGATTCCCCCTCGACGAAGGGCATGGTGTAGTAGAGCGTGCCGCCGGCTTCTCCCGCCGTCAGCAAGGGGACGATGTGCGGGTGCTGCAGCCGGGACGCGAGCTGGATCTCGCGGCGGAACCGGTCCGCCGAGAGCATCGCCGCGTAATCGGGCGGCAGGACCTTGATGACGACCTGGCGGCCCAGCGCGGTCTCTTCCGCGACGAAGACACGGCTCATCCCTCCGCCGCCCAGTTCTTTCTCGAGGCGGTAGGTGGAACCGAGTGCGGTCTGCAAGCGGTCGAAGAGATCGCCGGTCACTACTGAACCTTGGGCTGGGAGGCCAGCATCTTCACGAACTTGGGATTACCCGCCAGCGGCTTCCAGAAGG
>DATIOP010000399.1:0-4548 GCA_035472975.1 Gemmatimonadales bacterium | reverse complement strand
AGGTCGCGGAGCACCGGGTTCTCCGGATCTGTGGCGGAACCTTCGATCAGCATTTGATTGCGGGCAACGCCGATCAGCAGCGTAGGCCGCTGATTGAGCAGCGAGTGGAGCCGGAGGGTGACTGCTTCCACCGCCGATCCCAGCAGGGGATGCCCCTCGGGATAGGTGCTGTTTTTGTGCAGCGCGATGGCGAATTGGACCAGAAATACCGATAAGTCGCGCGAGAGCGCGGCGCGTTCCTGGCCGGTCCGAGTGGAGGTCACATCAGGCTCGACATCATGCGACCACCTTCCATGGTCAGCGGGACGTCGGGGCATGCGGGCCCGGCACAGTTCCTTGTGCCGTGCTCGTAACCTAATGGGGGGCTATGATTTCGTGGTAGAGGGCGGAACCCGCTACTTCACCCGTTCGAGATACTCGCCGGTATTGGGATTGACCCGGACCTTCTCGCCCGTTTGAACGAATTCGGGAACGTTGACCGAGACCCCGTTCTCCAGCATGGCCGGCTTGGTCGAGGCATTCTTGGTCGCGGTTTTCATCACCGGAGCGGTCTCCATCACTTCATAGACCAGGGCATTGGGGAGCTGAATGCCGATCGGCCGACCGTTGAAGTACTCGGCGATCAGCTTCATCCCACCAGTCATCCATTTCGCCGCGTCACCCAAGTCCTCTTCATTCATCTCGAGCTGGTCGAAATTCTCGGTATTCATGAAGTGGTACGAGTCGCCGCCCGAGTACATGAACTCCAGCTCATGCGTCTCGAGGTTCGCGGTATCAACCGTGTCGGTAGACCGGAAGCGATGCTCGAACTGGGTTCCGGTGCGAAGCTTCCGCAACTTGGTCTGGACCATCGCCCGCAGGTTGCCGGGAGTATGGTGATGGAAATCGAGGACCCGGACCGGCTCCCCGTCGAAGAGGAGCGTCATACCGCGGCGGATTTCGCTTGCGATGATACCCATGGCTACTTCCTGAAAACGTGAGCGGTGAGCGGTAAGCAGTGGGCGGGCCGGGGGAATCGTGTCCCGCAGACCGCTTACTGCTTACCCCTGACCAGTTAAATCGCGCACAACTATAAAGGGAGGGTCCGCTCTGGCGGTAGGGGCTGCTCGGCCTAGATTGGGGAAGTCTTTCTCCCGTAGGAGCTTCCATGTCATCACGCCGGGGATTTATCGGTGCACTAGCCGTGGCCGCCCTCCCGACCTTCCGTCCCGAGGCGCTGCGCCGAGTGTGGGACCTGCCCCGATCCGGGGCCGGGGGGCCGGACGACGAGGACTTCTGGGTCGAGATCCAGCGCGCCTTCGACGCCGACCGCACGATGGTCAACCTCAACAACGGGGGATGCAGCCCCTGCCCCACCCACGTCCTGGATCAGATGATCCGGGATCTCCGGTTCAGCAACGAGCTCCCGGTGATCCACATGTGGCAGACACTGGAGCCCCGGGTCGAAAGCGTCCGGCGGGATCTGGCCCGGGAGTTCGGCTGCGACGCTGAGGAAATGGCCATCACCCGGAATGCTTCAGAAGCCAACGAGATCATGATCTTTGGTCTCGATCTCAAGCCGGGAGACGAGATAGTCGTCACCAATCAGAACTACCCCAGGATGCTGACCAGTTGGGACCAGCGGGTCCGGCGCGATGGAGTGGTCCTGAAGCAGGTCTCATTCAAGCTCCCGCCGCCCTCACCCCAGTACATCGTCGATCGCTTCAAGGAGGCGGTGACCGCGAGGACTCGGGTCATCGAGGTCACCCACATCACCAACCTGTCCGGACAGATCATGCCGGTACGGGAGCTGGTGGACTTCGCTCGGCCGCGCGGCATCGAGGTGTTTGTCGACGGCGCCCACGCCTTCGGGCAATTCCCCTTCAAGCGCGACGATCTGCGCTGCGATTACTACGGCACCAGCTTGCACAAGTGGCTGCTGGCCCCGATCGGCACCGGCTTTCTCTACGTCCGTCAGGAGAAGCAGAAAGCGCTGTGGCCGCTGATGGCGGCACCGACTTCCATGGACGGGAACATCCGCAAGTACGAGGAGATCGGCACCCACCCGGCGGCGAATCACAACGCCATCGCCGCTGCCTTGGCCTTCCATCGCGGGATCGGGGCGGAGCGAAAGATCGCCCGGCTCCGCTATCTGCGGGACCGCTGGGCCACCCGGCTCCGGTCTGAGAGCGATCGGGTGAAACTGCTTACCCAGCTCGACTCTCCCTACACCGGAGGCATCGGGCTGCTGCACATCGATGGGATGGATCCGGGCAAACTGGGAGCGTGGCTCCTCGACAAGCATCACATCGTGACGACACCGATCGTACACCCCGAGTTCGACGGGCTCCGCATCACGCCGAACGTGTACACCACGGTTGACGAGGTGGATCTGTTCGCCGACCGGGTACTGGACGCGATCAGAAAGGGCATGGCCTGAGCGTCGGGTTATACTTGTCAGTAGACGACTCAAGTTTTTGGAGGTTGGCACATGCTTCGCCGGTTCTTGTTGTTGTTGACGATCCGCCTCTTTTGGGCCAGTTCGGCATACGCCCAGAAGGAGCCCGATTTCCAGGGCCACCCGCTCCATGAGCTCATCGCGGATCTGAAGGCGGCCGCGCCCATGACTCGCAACGCGGCCGCCTATTCCATCGCGGGAATCGGGCCCGCCGCCGCACCCGCGGTTCCCGCTCTGATCGAAGCCCTGCACGATGAGCAGGCTTCGGTCCGCTTCCCAGTCTGCGTCGCGCTCCGCGAAATCGGACCCGCCGCCAGCGCCGCACTCCCCGCGCTGGAAGAGGCTCTCGATGACCGCAACGACGACGTAGCATCGATGGCCAAGAAAGCCATCGCCGCGATCAAGGGGGCTGATTCGGGCCCGTCGTAAGAAGTGGCGAAGGACCTGGAGCGCTACCGGGCGCTCACTCGACTCGCGGACGAGGCCATACGAGTTCCCATCATCGGGACTCGTATCGGCCTCGATCCTTTGATGGGTCTGGTTCCCGGCGTGGGAGACCTGGCCGGGGGACTGCTGTCCGCCTACGGCCTCCTCGTCGGCTGGCGAGCGGGAGCGCCCGGATCGGTTCTCATGCGAATGATGCTCAACATCGGCATCGACACTCTGGTGGGTGAAGTCCCCTTACTGGGAGACCTGTTCGACTTCGGATTCAAGTCCAACACCCGGAACTACCGTCTCCTGGAGCAGTACCTGGATCGCCCGGCTCCCACGAAGAGGGAAAGCCGGCTCCTGTTGCTGGGCCTCTTCCTCATACTGCTCGCCCTACTCGGTGCCGGCATCTGGGTGACGGTGAAGCTGGCAGGACTGATTCTCAACGCGGTGGGATCGCTATGACATCGATGGCGCGCTTGATCGGCCACCTGGCGTGGGCCGACCAACTGGTACTCGAGTCACTCGAACGCTCATCCGAACCGAACCCCGACAGCCTCGAGCTGCTGGCGCACATCCTCGCCGCGGAGCATGTCTGGATTTCGCGGCTGCTGAGAAGGCCTGCCGAGTTGCCGACCTGGCCGGCGCTGAGCAAGGTCGAGTGCGCTCGCCTTGCCGAACGGAATCGGCGGGAGCTTACCGAGTATCTGGGCACGAGGACCGAGCAGGACCTGGGCGAGGAAGTCACTTACGTGAACAGCGCGGGGAAGCAGTTCACGTCCAGAGCGGACGACATCCTGCTTCAGGTTTTCCTGCACGGAGCCTATCATCGCGGGCAAATCGCGCGGGCACTCCGGATTACTGGGCAAGAACCCAACCCGACCGACTACATCGCGTTCATTCGCGGCGCTCCCGGGGCCACCCGGCAGGACTCCATAAAGCGATCATGACCGGCCACGGACTACCGCCGCGGAATCGCACAGTCACCTGGTACGATCCACTGGCCGCCCTGGAGCTTGGCCGTTCTTTGAATGGCCTCGAGTTCATCGAAGCCATCATTCGCGGAGACATTCCAGTGCCTCCGTCGAGCGCCCTGCTGGGAATGCGCCCTCAAGTCGCCGAACGTGGCCGGGTGGTGATGGTTCTCGAGCCTGGAGATCATCTCTACAACCCGGTCGGGGTAGTGCAGGGTGGGCTGATTACGGCACTCCTCGATGCAGCGATGGGCTGCGCCGTCGCCACGTTGCTCGCCTCGGGCGACGGCTACAACACGCTTGAGCTGAAGGTGAATCTGGTTCGGCCTCTCACCTCAGCCGCCGGCCCGGTAGAAGCCGAAGGGAGGGTGGTTCACCCCGGCGGGCGGGTCGCCACCGCGGAGGGTCGCGTCACCGACCGGGAAGGCCGGCTGTACGCTCACGGAACGACCACCTGCCTCATAACCCGCCAGTCCCAATCTGCCCCTTGACGATTCCCGGTCTCAATATTTGATTATCCGGATACTAGGATATGAGGCCGGCTTGGGTACACCGATTCTCGATCGTTTGCAGTCCCTGGCCGACGCCACCCGGTGCCGGCTGTTGCTGGTACTGGAGCGCCACGAGCTGTCGGTAACGGACCTATGCGGAGCGCTTCAATTGCCCCAGTCCACCGTCAGCCGCCATCTCAAGACCCTTAGCGACGAG
>DATIOP010000398.1:0-3189 GCA_035472975.1 Gemmatimonadales bacterium | reverse complement strand
GGGACAGCACGCCGCCAGGAAGGGGAGGCTGACCCACGGACCGCGGAGCTCGAGGTCCCGCGCCAGGCGCGCCAGGATCGCAATGGTGCCAACCACCGCGAGGGTGCTCAGCAGCCTGCCGAACGCGGGGCTGTCAAGGATGCCAAGCCAGAAATGCAGCAGGGTGAAATAAAGGGGAGGCTGCTGCTCGAACCACAACGCCTGGTGGACCACTTGCCCAAGGCTGTGTCCCGGAGCCGAGGTCTCGAGCGAGAATGCCTCGTCGAGCCGAAGGCTTCGGGTGAAGCTCGACCTGATACCGACGGCAAGAACCAGGAGAATCCCCGCTGCCAGAGCTACTGTGGCGAAGCGCCTGCTCGCCGTATCGGCATCCCGTCTGTCGTCAGGTTGTGCGGGCGAAGTGGGCTGCGAACGGTCCGTGGCGACCGGGTCCAACTCCCCCGCGGCGGACGCCGATCTCACGGTAAGGTTGTATTCCATGAACGGGCAGGAAGGCAACGCTCGGGCCACCCGAAGGTCAGGGAAGTGAGCTAGGCGGCCACTTGTATAAGCTATTGTCCCAAGAGCAGTTATGTGACTAGGCAAAACTGCCAATGGTGCTCGGTGGACCCTCAAAACCGGACTATCCTCTCGCACTTTTCAGGGCTCCGCCGCTTGTGCGAAGCTCCCTCACCCGAAACACAGCGCTGCCCCTCGTTGGGGACCAGAAACGTTGATCGGATTTTCCAATGAGAACCCGCACAGATGCTGATTCGATTGCCTGTCGTAGGAGTTCGCGAGGAGCGAAAGACCGAATGCTGCTTGACGCGCCTAACGTACCTGGGACCTTTAATCGCCAATCATGCAGGTGATCCACTATTTTTCGTCACCTGCAGCCTTTCGAGCATCCTGGTTATTTGGCGCCCTCGACTGAGCGTCTCTGTCTGCGCCGTCGATTGACCGTGCGCAGCCCGATTGCGTCCTTTGACCGAAAGGTTCCGATGGCCACCAAGCGGATGCGCCCCTTGCTCATCGCAACTACCTCTGCGCCCTTGCATGAGGAATTCCTGCCGGTGGAAGAGAACCTCCCTTCCATGATGCGGACCCACTACGCGGCATAGGCCCTCTCTCTTGCGATCGTTGCCCCGGCGGGTGCTTCACCGCTTCATTCCGGCCCAATTCCACGATCCGGTCGGCCTCACGAAGCGACTGATCAAAAGCCATGACCCTGCGGCCTTCTTCGCGATGAGGCTGGCGGCCGCGGGGCCTGTCTGCGCTCCCCTCGATTTCCTGCTCGAGCCTTTCGAGCGCCGGGCCTACCAGTCGGCGCCGCCTCGCCGGCTGCCCGTTATTCTGGTGTGTGGACCGCCGCGGTCCGGGACGACGCTGCTGCTGCAGGCACTCATCCAAAACCTCCCGGTTGCCTACTTCGACAACCTCACAGCGCTATTCCCCCGCTCGCCGATCACCGCCAATCGGCTGTTCTCACGGTTCATATCCCGAAGTCCGATGGGTTTTCGGAGCTACTACGGGCGCACTGAGCATTTGTCGGGCTCCAACGACGGGTTACAGCTGTGGGACCGCTGGCTGGGTGCCGACCGCAGCCATGCCCCATCGGAGCTGAGTCCAGAGCAGCGTGAGGCGATGGTCCGGTTCTTCAACGCGTTTGAGGCTTGGAGCGGCCGCGCCCTGGTGGCCAAGAACAACAACCTCAATGCGAGCGCCAGTCTCGTCGCGGAGGCACTCCCAGATTCCTATTTTCTCTGCCTTGCCCGCGAACCGGTCTTCCTCGCCAGATCGCTGCTCCGCGCCCGCATGGAGATTCACGGTCGTGAGGATCTAGGGTATGGACTGTCGCCGGAGAACACCCGCGACGATCCGGTGGAGGACGTTTGCCACCAGGTGCTTTTTCACTCGAAGCTGGCTCTTGAGCAAAAGGCCCGGATCGGTGCCGCCCGGTTTCAACTGGTTTCCTACGAGGGCTTCTGCCGCAACCCGGGCGCCACGCTGAAGTTCGTCACGGAGGAGATTCTCCGCCGGCCGGTCCCTTCCAGAGGGTTTCCCAATCTGCCTGAAGCGTTCGAGCCGGCGAACACCCCATTCGGTAACGAGGCCCTACTGGCCCGACTCGAGCACGCCCTCGGCGCTTGGCACGACTCCTCACCGGCGAACCCCACCGGCACGGCTCCGTGAAGTCACGACGCGGTGAGATCGGGCTGGTGCTTGTTCTCCTCGCTGTGGTCCTGGTGCCGAGAGTTGTGCGGCTTTCCGCCGATCCTCCGGTGGATTTCCAAACCGGCTACCTCCCTGACGAAGGCGCTTGGGCCCACAACGCACGCCAGCATGTTCTCTTCGGCCGCTGGGTAATGGAGGAGCATAACCCGGGGTTATTCGCCGCTCCGTTGTACACGGTGACTCTCGCAGGAGTCTATCGCCTCTTCGGAGTCGGCTTGGTCCAGACCAGGCTGCTGAGCGCCGTCGCCGGCGCGATGACCTGCCTCCTGCTGTACGGACTGCTTAGGGCCGAACGGTCATCGAAGGAGTCGATGCCTCCCGCCCTCATTCTGGGCTTCAGTTACTTCATGCTCAGCAACAATCGGGTGGGCTTCACGGAATCGCTCCAGCTCCTGTTGATCACCGCGACCAGCCTTGCTGTGCTCTATGCAGCCCGACGAGCGTGGTGGGGCGTCCTCGGTGGGGTGTGCTTCGTAGTCGCGCTGCTCGCGAAACCCTCGGCGATCGTCCTGGGGCCGATCTTTCTGGCCTTCTGGATCCTCCACCGGGTCTTGGCCCGGCGCGACGAGACGCTGCCTCCCTTCTCCTTGCGGCCAGTGGTCTGGTTCGCGCTCGGTGCCGGAGTCACTTCCCTCGGCGTAGTTCTGCTCCTGGTGCTGCCGCACTGGGAGGCTATTCGGCAGCAGCTGAGCATCAGCGCTCGAAATGTGTTCAGCGCCGAGTCACCCGAGGCGGGTTCCAGGATAGTCCTCTTCGGGTGGGAAGGCCTCGGAATGACATTGAATCTCTTCTGGATGCAATCGGCGATTTTGTTGTTTGCCGTTGCCGCTTTCCTGATCTCCCGGCTGGGCAGGGCGCTTCCGCGGCGACCGGACCTGGTGGAATTGCTTTGTTGGGCCTGGATTCTGGGAGGGGTGCTGTTCCTGGCCACGCAGCACTATCAGCCGGACCGGCGCTTTCTGTTCCTGATGCCTC
>DATIOP010000397.1:0-4470 GCA_035472975.1 Gemmatimonadales bacterium | reverse complement strand
CAGCACCGCGAAGTAGAAGGCGATTACCACCGCGATGAGCGCCCAGAGAATCATCAGGAACTTGCCCTGGGTCAGCAGGTAGGTCTTGCAGGTCTCGTAGATCAGCTCCGAGACCTCCAGCATCGACTTATGAACCGGCAGGTTCCGGAGCCGGCTGTAGGTGACCAGCCCGAAGACCAGACCCAATCCGGCGACCAGCAGCCCGAACATGAGCAGGGTTCGCCCGCTGGTCCCGCCGAGGAAACTCACCGTGCCCAGATCGGGGAGAACCAGGTTGGCCTCGCCACCGGCGTGCTGCGCGGGTTCCTGGGCCAGCATCAGTCCAGGCAGGGTGAGCCAGGCAGTCATCGTCACCAGCAGCGCCGTCATGGTGCGCCGGACGGTGTCCATCCAATTCGTCATCGGGGTCTCCTCAGGGTTGTTCGACAAAAGGCCGCGGACGAACGGGGCTCTGCGCGGATGATCGCCTGCCGGATCGCCCCCGCGTCCACCCTCGTACCGCCGCGGTCTGTAGTGCTCGGCTCAGTAGGCCCCCCGCGGCTCGTGCGCGGGATCGGCCATGGTGTGCACCACGGTGAGGAAGCGCTTGGCCAGTTTGTCGGCTTCACTTTCACCGGGTTGGTTGGTCTCGACCGTGACCAGCGTGTAATGCCCACCCTCCATCTGGACGCTGACCCCGATCTGCCCCACTGATCCGGAGAACCGGCGACTGCGCTGGGCCTGGTCGGTCGCGGCCAGCCGCGGGCCGAAGAACGCGGTCGCCCGCGCCATGACCTGATCGGGGGACAGATGCGTGCGATGGAAGTATTGCATGAGACGTTTGGGCTCCGCGTTTGGGAGTGAGGAGTGAGGAGTGAGGAGTAAGGAGTGAGGTGTAACAACCTCCCGGCGGCCACTCCTTCCTCCTCACTCCTCACTCCTCACTCCTTACTCCTCACTCCTCACTCCTTACTCCTCACTCCTTACTCCTCACTTCTCCCCATACTCGTAGTACTCGACGCCCAGGTGCGAGATCACCGGCTCACCCACCATCCAGCGCAGCGTGTTTTTGAGCTTGGTGAGCTGGATGAAGAGATCGTGCTCGGGATACAATCCGGGTGCCGCCTGCGGGCTCTTGAAGTAGAAGGAGAGCCATTCCTGGATTCCGGAGAGACCGGCTCGCTGGGCGAGGTCGAAGAAGATTGCGAGGTCCAGGACCAGCGGGGCCGCGAGAATGGAATCGCGGCAGAGGAAGTCAACCTTGATCTGCATCGGGTAGCCCAGCCACCCGAAGATATCAATGTTGTCCCACCCTTCCTTGTTGTCTCCACGGGGCGGGTAGTAGTTGATCCGCACCTTGTGGTACATGTTCGCGTAGAGCTCCGGGTACACCTGGGGCTGCAGGATGTACTCCAGCACACCGAGCTTCGACTCTTCCTTGGTCTTGAAGCTCTCCGGATCGTCCAGCACTTCGCCGTCCCGGTTGCCGAGGATGTTCGTTGAGTACCAGCCCGCCACGCCGAGCATCCGCGCCTTGAACATCGGCGAGAGCACGGTCTTGAGCATGGTCTGGCCGGTCTTGAAGTCCTTCCCACCGATCGGGACGTGCTTCTCCTTGGCCAGATTCTCGATTGCGGGGAAGTCGCACGAAAGATTCGGGGCGCCGTTGGCAAAGGGCACGCCCTCCATGACGGCGGCATAGGCGTAAAGCATCGACGGGGCGATGGAGGGATCGTTGGCCTCCATTGCCTTGTCGAACGCCGCCAGCGACTCGTGGGCCGGTCCCGGGACGATGAAAATCTCGGTCGAGGCGCACCAGACCATCACCAGCCGGTCACACTTGTTCTTCGCCTTGAAGTCGCGGATGTCCTTCCGCAGCGCCTCGGCCAGCTCCTTCTTGTTCTTGCCGCTCTTTACGTTCTTGCCCTCGAGCCGCTTCACATAGTGCTGGTCGAAGACCGCGGGCATCGGCTTGACACCCTGCAGAAAATCCTTGATCGGCTCGACGTGCTCGTGCTTGTCCAGCACACCACAATGGAGGCAGGACTCGTACGCGTTGTCGGGAACCGGATCCCAGGCGCCGAAGACGAGATCTTCCAGGCGCGCGAGCGAGACGAAGTCCTTGATGAGGGGAGACCGGTGCTCGGTCCGCTTGCCCAGCCGGATGGTGCCCATCTGGGTCAACGAGCCGAACGGCTTCCCCTTGCCACGGCGGGCCAGCTCGACGCCGGCGATGAACGTCGTAGCGACAGCGCCCAGGCCCACACAGAGGACTCCAAGAGTGCCCTTGGCAGGCGCGATCGGCCGGGAGGTTGGAGTCGCCACTAGGGCCGTCCTTTCACAGAAGAGTCGGGCGCAGTCACCCGATACACGTATACGAAGCGCTGCACTACGGTGATCACCGACGTCACGGCGAGCAGCGTCACGATCCCGAAGAGAATCAGGCCCAGGGGTCCCTGGCCGAAGATCACGGTGGGGACTCCAGTCAGCACGATACGCTCAGCCCGCTGAACCATCCCAACCTTGCAGTCGATACCCAGACCCTCGGCCCGGGCCCTGGCATACGACACGATCAGCGAGGCGATCATCGCCACCATCGAGATGATGACAGCTCCCTCGCGCCACACCACCAGATCGGGCGGAGCCATGAGGTAGTAGACCGCGATCCCCATGAATGTCGCCCCGTCGCCCACCCGGTCCAGCGTCGAATCGTAGAAGGCGCCGAACTTGGTCACCTGCCCGTTGGCCCGGGCCACCGCCCCATCCAGCGTGTCTACGATTCCACTTATCAGGTACAGTAGCCCACCCAGGCGGATGTGCCCCACCGCAAAGGCGACCGCCGAGGCCACCACCAGCAGCGTACCCACCGTGGTGATCACGTTGGGCCGCACTCCCCGCCGGATCAGGCCGTCCACCACCGGTCTGGTCAGGCCGTAAAACACCCGCTCGATCGGCTTGGTGATGAGCTTCACCTGGGGAGCCACCTCGGGGTTCGACGGGAGGAGCCACTCCGGAGGCCCCGAAAACCGCGGCAAACTATAACCGAGAGAACGGGTTAGGGGAAGGCGGACGAAGGGGAATTCCGACCCCCCGTCCATGGGGGTCGGGGACTTGAGCTTGGGGATCACTCAGGGTAAAGCAGAAACGGCCTCCGGCGGGTAAGAAAATCGCCCCGTGCGCGCTCCCAGTCGGCGACTTGATCGGTGAAGATCTGCTTCCCCAGCTGTCCCCCATCCCCGGCCAGCCGGTCGAACTGCCGTTGCAGGAGACTCAGGCCGGAATGGCTGAGGATCTGAAGCAGGCGGACCGCCGTGCGGGTGGGGTCATACGTGGACCGATCCACCACCCGGAACCGGATCCCCTGAACCAGGGTGTCGGCATACTTCCCATCCCCCGGCTGGCGCGGAGTAAACGTCACGCCGCTGAACTCGATACCTGGCAGCCGCTCTTCGCGAAGGCGGGATAAAACCTTGGCGGTGTCCAGCCACGGAGCGCCGATCTGCTCGAAGGGATGCTCGGTGCCCCGCCCTACGGAGAGGTTCGTCCCCTCGAACAGGCATACTCCCGGATAGTGAATGAGGGCTTCGACACTCTTGAGGTTGGGACTGGGCGGCAGGAAGGGGAGGTCAGTCTGATCGAAGTACAGGGAGCGTTTCCATCCCTTGGCCGGAACTACATGGAGCTCGGCATCGAGCCTCAGATCGTGTCGAGCAAGTAGAGCGAGTTCGCCCAGCGTCATCCCGTGACGCATCGGGATCGCCAGCAGGCCAACCGGCGAAGCGAACGCCGGGTCGAGCACGTTGCCCTGCACCGCGCTTCCGATCGGATTCGGCCGATCGAGCAGCACTACCGGAATGCGATGCCGGGACGCAGATCGCATGACCTCGGTCGTCGTAAACAAATAGGTGTAGTAACGGGCCCCGGCGTCCTGCAGATCCACCAACAGGACATCAATGCCGGTCAACATCTCGTCGGACGGTGCAGTGTTGGGCCCATAGAGGCTGTAGATTGGAAGACCTGTCGCAGAATCGGTCGAAGATCCTACGACGGCGCCGGGCGCTGCGGTGCCGCGAAATCCGTGTTCGGGACTGAACAGCGCGACCAGATTGACACCGGCTCCAC
Source organism: Gemmatimonadales bacterium (assembly GCA_035472975.1). GTDB lineage: Bacteria > Gemmatimonadota > Gemmatimonadetes > Gemmatimonadales > GWC2-71-9 > DATBGE01. The sequence continues at coordinate 369 of DATIOP010000397.1, read as the reverse complement.
GGAGACGCTCGACATCACTCACGCCCTTGGAATCCACTCCGGCCTGATTGGTCACGAGACCCACCCGGCGGCGGCTCACCAATTGCATACTGTCGGTGAGCAGGACCTCGATGCCCGGTTGGATCGCCGACTCAATCGGCGGCGGCGCGACCGGCCCCTGGCCGGGACAAGCGGCCGGGAAGCCCAGGACTCCCAGAACGCAGAGCCAAACGTGCGAAGCAGACGGTTTCATTCTGTTCGGTCGTTCCTTCCCATGATGGCCGGTGCTTCGCTCCTTCTCGGCGCGAGCCTTCTTGCGTCTAAAGCCCGCGGGCAAGACTCGGTTCAAGTGGCCCTGGCCCTGGACTCCGCACGGGTCGAGCACCTGAT
>DATIOP010000396.1:0-3348 GCA_035472975.1 Gemmatimonadales bacterium | reverse complement strand
GAAGGTCGGAGACAAGGGCAGCATTCCAGCCCAGATGGACCACTTCGCGGCCGCCAAGGAGGCTACGATCGTGACGGTCAGTGCGATGGGACCTTTCGCGATGACCTACGTGAATCCGAAGGACGATCCGTCGAAGCAGGCGACCAACCCATAATCCGGGCGCTGACCCTCGCGGGATTGGTGTCGGCGCTGACCTGAGGCGCGGTATCGTTACATTGCAGGACCGTGCCCTCTGAAGACAGCCCCGCAGCCAGAGAGCCGGAGCGGCTCAAAGCCGCTCTGGCAGACCGGTACCAGCTCGAGCGCAAGCTGGGAGCCGGCGGCATGGCTACCGTCTACCTCGCCACGGATCTCAAGCACGACCGCCTCGTCGCAGTCAAAGTCCTCAAACCTGAAATTGCTTCCATCGTCGGAACCGATCGGTTACTTCAGGAAATCCGCATCACCGCCAGGCTGACCCATCCACACATTCTTCCTCTACTCGATTCCGGAGCGGCCGACGGGTTCTTGTACTACGTCGCGCCCTACATAGAAGGCGAATCGCTGCGGGCACGGCTGGACCGAGAGAAGCAATTTCCGCTCGAAGCCGCACTACAGGTCACCCGGGAAATCGCCGGAGCCTTGGACTACGCCCACCGCAACGGGGTGATCCATCGCGATATCAAACCGGAGAACATCCTGCTGTCCCAAGGAAAAGCCATCGTCGCCGACTTCGGCATCGCGCGAGCGCTTTCCCTGTCAGATGCTCCCCGTCTGACGGAGACCGGGCTCGCACTCGGCACCCCCTACTACATGAGTCCGGAGCAGGCGTCCGGCGACAGGGAGCTGGACGGTCGTTCCGACATCTACTCGCTGGGCTGCGTCCTGTATGAGTTGATTGTCGGAGAGCCGCCCCACACCGGTCCGACAGCGCAGGCGGTGCTGGCCCGGATCATGGTGGATCCGGTTCGGAGTATTCGCGCGGTGCGCGATGCAGTCCCGGAGTCTCTCGAGCGAACGATCCTTCGGGCCCTCGCTCGGGCTCCGGCGGATCGCTTCGCGACGGCGGAGGACTTTGCAGCCGCTTTGGCCCGACCAGCGGAGCCACAGCTTCGCAGTGGGATTCCCCGACCCTGGCGGATTGTCGCGGTACTCGGCGCGCTCCTCCTGTTGGGCGTCACGGTTGCTCGCCTGATCCCAGGCCGATCGACATCCAACGTGGTGCCCTCCGCTTCGCATATCGCCGTACTCCCCTTCACTCCAAGCGGGCCCGACACCTCTCTCACCCGCCTGGGGCGCGACTTGGTCTTTACCCTGAGCGCCGAGCTGGATGGCTTGGGTGACATCCGGGTAGTGGATGCCCATACGGTGCTGGCGCAGACTGCGCGAGGTGACGCGGTCTCACCGGCTGATGGCGCCGCACTGGCACAGCGGTTCGGCGCCGGCAGCCTGGTACGAGGGAGCTTGATACGAGAGGGCGACCGAGTACGGGCCGACTTTTCGCTGCTTCCAGCGGACGGACGTTCCGAGCCGCTGGCGCGGGGTTCGGTCACCGGGGCGGTTGATTCCGTCGCAGCTCTCACGGATTCTGCCGTGCATACCTTGCTAAAGCAGGTCTGGGTCGGGGGTGCCGCTCCGACGCCCAGTCTGGAGGTAGCGCTCAAGACCAAATCGGTCGCGGCACTCCGGGCGTTCCTGGAAGGAGAACAGCTGGTGGTCGACGATCTCTGGGATTCGGCGGCGACATCTTACCACCGCGCCCGGGAGGCCGATCCGACTTTCTGGCTCGCAGGTGCGCGCGAACTGTACGCCAGGAACTGGACGCTTCGCGAGTCTCCCGATTCCCTCATCGCCGCCCTCCGACAGCATCGCCGCGAACTGCCGGAGGCGGAACGGTTAAGCACCGATGCGATTGTGGCGTGGTCCGAGGATAGCCTGGCGCTGGGGCTGTTGCGTGGCCAGGAGATCACTCAACGCTACCCGAGCTCCTGGTTCGGCTGGCTGATCTACGGTGACATGTTGCTCCACAACGGACCGTTACTTGGCCATTCTTACGGCGAGGCCCAAGCCGCTTTCGAGCGAGCGCTGGACCTCAATCCCAATCTCATCCCGGTCCACGAACACCTCATGATGCTGGCACTCCAAACTCGCGACACGGCGCGAGCTGGGAGAGCCTTCGGCGAGCTGACTCGGCTTCATGCCGGTCCCGGCCTGACCGCTGACGGGTACGGCAGCCGCATGCTGCAATTCCGCTTTCTCCTGGGAATCGCCCGAGGCGACAGCACCCTCACCACGAGCCTGATCGACAGCATCGCCCGGGACCCTGAACCGTCTGCCGGGAATGACGGGACTTTCTATGATGCCTTTCTCTACGGCTTTCTCGATCAGCAAATTCGAGTGTGCGAGCGCGCCCTTCAGGTACAGGGCCTGACCCGAAAAGGCTGGCATCAGCGGCTTCTCGCCCTTTCATTGGCGGAACGAGGCGCGTGGGATTCGGCGCTGGTCGTCATGGACAAGCTGATCGCGAGCGGAGTGGATTCGAGCGCGTCACTCCGGGCCTACGGGATCGCGGTTATCGGAGCCTGGCTCGGAGCGCTCGACGCCGGAGAGGCAGGACGACGTCGCGGGAGTGCCGCCTCGCGCCTCTCGACTCCAATCGAGCGAGCCGAGTTGGCTTGGCTCGATGGCATAGCGGCCGCCACTGCGAGAGATCGGCAAGCACTAGCCGCAGCACGAGCCGCCCTCGGTAAGTCGGAAGATCGAGCGGCCAAGGTACTCGATCGCTCCCTGGCGGCATTCGATCAGGCCCTGACGGGGAAGACCTCCAACGCAGGCGCGGCGTTGGCTGCCCTCGAATGGGAGGAGGCCGCGGCTTGGGCCCCTGACTTCGTAGACCATCCCTTCACCATCGCGGTCGATCGCATTGCCGCGGCCCGGTGGCTCGTTGACGCTCGAGATTTCGATCAAGCCGCTCGTTTGCTGGCCCTGGGGGATGGCGCCTATTTCATCCATCCCAGCGTGTCGTACAGCACCATGGTCAGCGGGTTAATCGCTCGGGAGCGGGGACTGATCGAAGAGCGGTTGGGGCACGCGGGCACTGCCCGAGCGTTTTACCAGGAGTTCCTCCTTCGCTACGATCGGCCGGCGGTGAGTCACCGAGGCATTGTGGAGGAGGCGAAGACCAAGGTCGTGGCGCTGGGGAGCTGAGCGTCAGCCGCGGGAGTGAACGGAAGTTTGCGACAGGTGCCGGGAGGTGGGGGCCCCGCCCCCCCAGAGGGGAAGATCGCGGAGGCCACAGCGGAGCGGTAACCCGATCAGCGCGGGATTGCGCAGGATTCCGCCGCGCTCCTCACGGGTGGATTCACCGAA
>DATIOP010000395.1:0-5931 GCA_035472975.1 Gemmatimonadales bacterium | reverse complement strand
CCCAGGCAATCAGCTTCGCGAACAACACCGGGTTGGCCAACACGGTGTTGACCAGGAACCCCTTGTACCAGAGGATCGGATTCTCGGCCGCCTGGCGGCCAACGATCTGCGGCATGGCTTCGATCCAGCGCGGCTCGACCCCCAGCCAGGGCACCACCCCACCCAGAAGAATGATGTCCAGCTTGGTCCACAGCGCCTTCACGAAATAGAGCCCGACCAGGATGCGCAGCACGGCAAGCCAGCGGCTCGGATGGGACATGTCGACAGTCGTGGGCGAATTCACTCGTTGTCTCCGTTCATAGATCCCTGAGGCCGGATTGGCCGCGAGGTCAGGTTACCTACCTCCAGGAGGTCGGCCTATGCCACCATCACACCCAATTCCTCAAACACAAAACTCCAGGTATCGACCAGCTCCTCGAGCACTTTGGAAACCGGCTTCCCCGCACCGTGTCCTGCCTTTTCCTCCAACCGAAGCAGAACGGGTCGTCCTGAGGAAGACGCAGCCTGCAGCAACGCCGTCATTTTCCGCGCGTGCATCGGATCTACCCGAGTATCGCTCTCAGCCGTGGCGAGCAAGACAGCGGGATACGGGGTGCCCGCTTCCACTCGGTGGTAGGGCGAGTAGGCCCTGAGCCACCCGAACTGTTCCGCGTCATCGGGGTCGCCATACTCAGGGATCCAGAGCCGCGCGATCAGAAACCGGTGATACCGCAACATGTCGAGCAGGGGAACCTGAATGACCACGGCACGGAACAGCTCCGGGCGCTGGGTGAGAACCGCCCCCATGAGCAGCCCTCCATTCGACCGGCCGGCGATCGCCAGGCGTTCCGGTCTCGTGTAGCGCTGAGCTATCAACCATTCGGCAGCGGCGATGAAGTCGTCAAAACTGTTCTGCTTGCGCGCCAGCATGCCGCCCTGGTGCCACGACTCTCCGTATTCCCCGCCCCCTCTCAGGTTTGGCACCGCTACCAGCCCGCCTCTTTCCAGCCAGAGCAGCATTGATCGGGAGAAACCCGGAGTCATGCTGATATTGAAGCCACCGTAACCAGTCAGATAGGTCGGGTTGTCTCCCGTCAGGCTAAGCCCGTTCCGGTGCACGAGGAACATGGAGACTCCCGTGCCATCGCGCGAGGGGTAGGTCACCTGGTGCACCTGGTAGGCCGCCGGATCGAGGTCGGCCTCGACCATTCGCCAGAGTGAGCGGGCCCCCGAAGTCAGGTCCACCCGATACACGCTCGGTGGTACCGTGTATGACGAAAACCCGTAGAACAACTCTTCCCCATCCCACTCTCCGCCCCAGCCGAACACACTTCCGATTGTGGGCAGGTCGAGCGGCCTCGGGTTTTTCCCCTCAAGGTCCGTCACCAGGAGACGCGACGAGGCGCGTTCCAGATAGCTGAGGGCCAGCGCGTTGCCCAGCACCATCGCGCCGTCCAGCACTGCATCGCTTCTGGTGGGAATCAGCTCTTCCCAGCGGGAGCGTTCCGGCCGCTCCGGATCGCCGCGGTAGAGCCGGTAGTTGGGAGCATCGAGGTTGGTGCGAACGTAGAGTCGCCCGCGAACGACCTGCCCTTCGAATGATGCCGGCAGATTCTCCGCGACGGCGATGACGGGGCCGCTGCGCTCCAGATCCTGCAGGAAGAGGTCGGTCTGATCGAACGTTCGAGCGACGCCGATCAGCAGCCAGCGTCCCTCGGGCGAGAGGTCAACGCTCGGCCAATGCTCCTTCTGTGACGGCTTGAAGATGAGCCGGTCTCCAGTGGAATCATCTCCCAGCCGATGCAGGAAGACGGCTCTGTGATACTGCTCCTCCCCTTCGGGCACCGTCCCCGCATTCGGGTAACGGGTGTAGTAGAACCCGCTGCCGTCGGGCAGCCAGGCAAGGTCCGCCGCGCGAGTCCCGCTGATCCGATCCGCCTTGACTTCTCCGCTGTCCACATCGAGGACGTGCAGTACGCTTTCCTCGCTCCCGTTTTCGGAAAGACCATAGGCCAGGAGCTTTCCGTCCTCGCTCGGGAAATACCAGTCGAGTGCGGTAGTGCCGGCGGCATCCAGCGCATTGGGATCGAGCAGGACGCGGTCGGAGCCCTCAACTCCGTCCCGAACATACAGGACAGGTTGATTCTGAGTCCCTTCCCTTCGCTGATAGAAGTAGCGCCCCCGAGCCGGCGTCGGAGCACTCAGGGCACCGATCTTGAGCAGTTGCTCCAGCCGGGTCCTGATGAAAGGCCTGGCGGGTACCCGATCGAGGTAATCGCGGGTGAACCGGTTCTGTTCGCTGGTCCAGGACCGGGTCTCGGCACTCTCGCCGTCCTCCAGCCAGCGATACGGATCGGAAATCCGCTCGCCATGGAGCGTGTCGACCACGCCGTACGTCGGAGAAGGTGGAGGGAGCATGCAAGAGAGTAAGGAGTGAGGAGTGAGGAGTGAGGAGTAGAGAGTGAGGAGTGATGAGTGAGGAGTAGAGAGTGAGCCCTGAGGAGTGAGGAATGGAGTGAAGAGCACGCTTTACTCCTTACTTCTTACTCCTTACGACTCAGTCTCCGAGGCAGATCCCCAGCTCACGGGCGGTCAGCAGCGTATCCGAGTCGAGCGGGACGTTCTTGGCACGGCCGATGACTTCGCTGATCGGTAGCCGCGCGATGGAAGGTGGAGCGAGCGCGATCATCGTTCCAAATGCACGGTCGGCAACTGCGCGCACCGCGGCCGCTCCGAAGCGCAGACCAAGCAGCCGATCGAAGGTCGTCGGCGATCCACCGCGCTGGATGTGGCCCAATACGAGACTTCGGGTCTCCTTGCCACTCTGCTCCGAGATGGCTCGGGCCACGCGGGACCCGATACCTCCCAGGCGGTCGGCGGTTCCAGCAGAACGGCGTTCCAGCAGCATCAGCTCGCCATCCTTGGGCTTGGCGCCCTCCGCTACGACCACGATGCTGAAGCGGCGACCGGCCTCGTCCCGCTTCCGGATCTTCTCCAGCACCTTGTCCATCTGGAAGGGGATTTCGGGGATGAGAATGACATCGGCGGTCGCCGAGACTCCGCTGTTGAGCGCGATGAATCCGGCATGGCGTCCCATCAGCTCCACGACCATGACCCGTTCATGGCTCTCGGCCGTCGAGTGCAGCTTGTCGATCGCATCGGTCGCGGTGCTCACCGCGGTGTCGAAGCCGAAGGTGGCGATGGTGCCCACAACGTCGTTGTCGATCGTCTTGGGTACCCCGACGACGGGCAGACCCATCTTCCAGAGATCGTGGGCGATAGACAGGCTGCCGTCACCGCCGATGGCAATCAGTGCGTCAAACCCGCTCGCGTTGAAAGCGTCGACCAGATCGCTCGATCGGTCCACCTCGGTATCCTTGCCGCTCGCATCCTTGACGACCCAGCGGAAGGGATTGCCGCGGTTGGTAGTGCCGAGAATGGTGCCGCCCAGGTGGGTAATCCCGCGGACCCGTTCCGGCGTCAGCGTCATGATCCCATCGTCCCCGAGGAGCCCTCCGTAGCCGCGGCGGATCCCATAGGTCTGCCAACCTCGTCCGTGGGCCGACAGCACAATGGCCCGGATGACGGCATTGAGGCCGGGGGCGTCCCCGCCCCCGGTGGAGATGGCGATTCTCATGGGAGAAAGTCGATCACTGATTGTCGCCCAGATGCTTCTTCAGCAATGCCGCTACCTCACCCGGCTTGGCATGTCGGCCGATTGCTTTCTTGGAGAAGATGAGAGCACCATCGACCGTAACTTCGAACGCCCCCCCTGAAGACTTCTGGAGGCTGAATTGCACGTTCGGAATCGTTTGCTTGAGCTCGGCTACCAGACCGGTAGCCCGGGGTCCGTAGTTTCAGACCACGCAGTATTCGATGGTGATATGCATGGGGACGAACCTATCCCGAACCCGTCCCTCTGCCAAGCTGAGTCACAGTGGCACTTCCCGGGGGCGGGGTATATTGGGACGGTGCTTAACGACTAGGACGTCATGCGGTCATTCGTCACATCCGCCGTCGCACTGATTTTCGTCACAGTGCCCGCTCACGCCCAGCGGCAATACCGTTTCGAGCTGGGAGCCTCCGCCGGGTACTACGCCTTCGACAGCAAGACCGAACTCGACAACGCCTTTGGTGGATCGCTTCGGGCAGGTTATTGGATATATGGCCCCCTGTCGGTCGAAGTCGAAGGCAGTTATGCCAAGCCGAAGACCGCGAGCTCTCTCAACAACCCCGTCGACGTGAAGAGCATCGGCGGTTGGGCTTTGCTCAATCTCCCCATAGGAAAATCGGCCTCCGGATTCCTCAAGGGAGGCTACGCCTCGGTGACGTACGGGAGCGGTTGTCCCTCGGTCTCCGTTCCCGGAGCGGGGCCCTGTGGAACGGCGGGCGCGATCCAGGGCGGTGCGGGTGTACGCATCGCCCTGACACCGACCGTGATGATGCGCTACGAGGGGATGATCAATCAGAGCCAGACCTTCCTGAAATTTTCGAATCTCGCGGTACATGGCGGTCTGAGCCTCATGATCGGCAGCAAACCCCTGGTGGACACAGATGGGGATCGGGTCTACGACAGCTCCGACGATTGCCCCGGGACACCCGCAGGGGCATTGGTGGACAAACACGGCTGCCCGACCGACACCGATGGGGATGGTGTAGCTGACGGGCTCGACCGGTGTCCGGACAGCCCGGAAGGCGCCAAGGTAAACGGGGCCGGCTGCACCGCCGACAGCGATGCGGACGGGGTGCTGGACGGGATCGACCAGTGCGCTGATACTCCGGTCGGCGCCACGGTGAGCGACAACGGCTGCCCGCTGGACGCGGACAAGGACGGTGTATACGACGGCCTGGATCGCTGCATGGCGACACCCGAGGGCACCCGGGTCGATTCCCTGGGTTGCCCCAGCGATTCCGACAACGACGGCGTGTTCGACGGGATCGACAAGTGTCCGAACACACCTTCCGGAACGACAGTGAACGCGATGGGATGCCCGCCGGGTCAGGACACCGACAAGGACGGCGTGCTCGACGCGCTGGATAAGTGCCCCAATACGCCGCCAGCCACCGGTGTAGACCAGGATGGCTGTCCGGTTGCGGCTGCGCCTGTGCGGAAGCCGCCTCCGGTGATGCCGGCCGTTGGCGCGAGTAACGCCTGGACGGTGCCGGGAGCCATGTTCCCGATGCGGAGCGCAGCACTCTCGCCCAAGGCCCAGCCGGTGCTCGATTCGGTGGCCACGGCGATGCTGGCGGACACAACCCTCAAGGCAACCATCTCCGGATTTGCCCAGGATCGTCTGGTACCAGGCGACAACACCCGGCTCTCCCAGCAGAGGGCCGACGCAGTCCGCACCTACATCATGGGTAAGGGAGTATCGGCTCGGCGGATCACGGCGGTGGGTCGCGGTTCGCAAACGCTCATTGTAGCCGACACGACCGAGGCGGCGCGGACCATCAACCGCCGGGTCGAGATCAAGCTCCAACCATCGGGGCCATAGGGAGATACACCACCGGCTCTACCAGGAAGGCGAGCACGGACCTTGCGGAGCTGTAGCCCAGCTACCGGCTCCGCTCGGTCGGCTCCTCTTTCCTGCAAGGCGACAGAGCATGATGCGCATTCGTTTGAGTCCTCTAATCCTGGCTCTAGCCTTGGGCGCCCCGGTTGCCGAGGCGCAGGTCAAGCGCTCCTGGGGAGATGAGCTCCGTCTGGTGCCATCCCCCGAGCGCCTGGTTCCCGTGGCACCCCGCCAGCTGGAACCTCTCGATTGGCCGGCGCCCCCCAGAACGACCTCCCCATCTGCTGTCCGCGCCATCTACCTCAACGCCTGGGCCTTCGGAGGTAAGCGTTTCTACGATCTCGTCCGGCTCGCCGACTCGACCGAGATCAATTCCTTCGTGGTGGACGTCAAGGACGACACCGGGTACCTGACCTACAAGTCGTCGGTCCCCACGGCC
>DATIOP010000394.1:0-2902 GCA_035472975.1 Gemmatimonadales bacterium | reverse complement strand
TGCCCAGCGGCGAGCTTCCCTTGCTCACGCCCATGTCGGAAGTTGCGGGGCGCATGGCGGTGCAGGAAGGCGCCAAGTATCTGGAGAAAGTCTCCGGCGGAAGCGGCATTCTGCTCGGAGGCGTGCCGGGTGTCGCCCCAGGCGAGGTGGTCATTATCGGGGGCGGTGTTGTCGGAATCAATGCCGCGAAGATGGCGGCCGGCCTCGGCGCACACGTCACGATTCTCGATATCTCGCTCGACCGGTTGCGCTACCTGGACGATGTGCTGCCGGCCAATGTGGACACGGCCTACTAGAACCGGCACAACATTCTTGCCTGTATCCGCCGGGCCGACCTCGTGGTGGGAGCCGTGCTTCTGCCCGGTTCCAAGGCGCCGCACCTGGTCAAGCGGGCTGACCTCAAGCTGATGAAGCCGGGCTCGGTGATCGTGGACGTCGCGGTGGACCAGGGCGGTTGTGTCGAGACCATCAAGCCCACGACCCACGAAGACCCGACCTACTTCGTGGATGGCATCCTGCACTACGCCGTAGCCAACATGCCGGGCGGAGTTCCCCGGACCTCCACCCTGGCTCTCACCAACGCGACGCTTCCCTACGGGCTCAAGCTCGCGAAGCAGGGTTGGAAGAAAGCCTGCGCCGCCGACGGGTCCCTCAAACTGGGCCTCAACGTGGTCGAGGGGAAAGTGGTGTATCCGGGAGTGGCGGAGGCGTTTGGGTTGCCACTGAGTTCCGTCGATTCGGTCCTCTAGACGGCGGTAAGGCGGGAAGGCGGTAAGGCGTCGATTCAACCTCCCGCCCTCCCGCCTTTCCGCCATCCCGCCTATTCCAAAATGATCGACATCCAATTCACCCGTCTCCCCCACGGCGAAGATCTCCCCGTCCCCAATCGGGCGACCGAAGGGGCCGCCGGCTACGACGTCGTCAGTGCCGACGACGGCGATCTGGCTCCCTTGGAAAGGAAGCTCTTCCGGACCGGCTTCCGGCTGGCGATTCCGACCGGTTATGAGTGCCAGGTCAGGCCCCGGTCAGGGTTGGCCCTGAAGCACGGGATCAGTTTGCCCAACACCCCGGCCACGATCGACAGCGATTATCGGGGGGAGCTGATGATCGCATTGGTCAACCTGGGCCAGGAACCATTTCAGGTGACCCGGGGGATGCGGATCGCCCAGTTGGTCTTCGCCCGAGTGGCGGACGCGGCGTTCCGGGAGGTGGAAGAACTGCCTTCGTCGGCCCGCGGCGAGGGTGGCTTTGGCAGTACTGGAACTGGACGATTGGTTGGCTGAGCGCTGGAGCGGGTTGGTGACCCAGCGCACCGACCCGGGCTGGGACCTAACCGCCTAACTTGTCGTCTTGTCCCATCTTAGGGCCTCCGTTACCTTACGCGCTCTACCCGATTTCCCTGGCTCATTAATGAAGTTTTCTCAGCTAAAATTTGGCGCTTTTCTGCCCGCCAATGAGATCGCGGTCGATTTGGGCACCGCGAATACGCTCGTGTACGTGAAGGGCGAAGGCATTGTGTTGAACGAGCCGTCGGTCGTCGCGATTGAAAAATCATCGGGACGGCCGAAGGGTTACGGTCTCGAAGCGAAGCGCATGTTGGGCCGCACACCAGACAACATCGTCGCGGTGCGTCCGCTGAAGGACGGCGTCATCGCCGACTTCGACGTGACCGAGAAGATGTTGCGCTACTTCCTGAAGCAGATCATCGACAAACACGTCTTCAAAGTGCGCCCCAAAGTGATCGTGTGTGTGCCATCAGGCATCACCGAGGTGGAGCGCCGCGCGGTGCGCGACTCGGCCGAGACCGCGGGCGCCAAGCAGGTGCACATGGTGGCGGAACCGATGGCTGCCGCGATCGGCGTGGGGCTGCCGGTCGAGACGCCCACCGGTAACATGGTGATCGACATCGGCGGTGGAACCACCGAAATCGCGGTGATCGCGCTCTCCGGCATCGTCTCCGACACATCGATCCGAGTCGGTGGCGATGAGCTCGATCAGGCCATCGTGCAGTTCATGCGGAAGAACTACAACCTCCTCGTCGGCGAGCCAACGGCGGAAGCCATCAAGATCAAGATCGGTTCCGCCGCTCCGGTAGGAGAGGAGCGGGAGATGGAAGTGAAGGGCCGCGACCTCGTCTCGGGCATTCCGAAGACGGTGCGGGTCCATTCCAGCGAGATCCGGGAAGCGGTGCAGGAGCCGATTCAGCAGATCGTGGACGCGGTGCGGCGCGCCCTTGAAATCACGCCGCCCGAGCTCGCGAGCGACATCGTAGACCGTGGCATCATTATGACCGGCGGCGGCGCGCTGATCCGGGGACTGGACATCCTGCTCGCGCAGGAGACCGGGCTGCCGATCCATGTCGACGAAGATCCGCTGACGTGTGTGGTTCGCGGGGCGGGCCGGATCCTCGACGACTTCGAAAAGTACCGCAGCGTCCTCTCGCTCTGATCATGGCGGGGACGGATCGTTCGCTCTCCCGCCACGATACACTCCTTCTCCTCGTGTGTGTGGGATTATCGGTGGGAGCGCTCTCCGCACCTCCCGCCGTGGGCGAGGCCATCGCCACCGGCGTACGCCAGACCATCCTGGTTCCCTTCCTGTGGTTGCAGAAGCGCGCCGAGGAGTCACGCACCAGCCGCGCCGTGGTGGAGAATCTCCGGGCCGCGCACGACTCCGCCGCGGTCCTCGTCCAGGCGCTGCCCGCGCTCGAAGAGGAGAACGCCCGGCTCCGCGCTCTCCTCGCTCTCGGCCAGCGCCTCACGACGCCTTATGTCGCGGCCGAGGTCCTCCACCAGTCTCTGCCGACCGATGGACGGACCCTGATCCTCTCGGCGGGATCGGATGCCGGGGTGCACCCCTTCGATCCCGTGGTGTCGCCGGAAGGCCTGATTGGAGTCGTGCG
>DATIOP010000393.1:0-4311 GCA_035472975.1 Gemmatimonadales bacterium | reverse complement strand
CCCCAGAAACACCAGTGCCGGGCGCCCACGGCCCAGCGCCCGCAACACCGCCACGCGGGCCGCAAACCGTTCCCTTCTGACCATGTGGCGGTCAGCACGAAGGGTGCCTCGAAGTAGCGTCCCGATAACGAACCGGCAAACCGGTGGTCCCATGCTGCTGGCAAAACCAGCGCTCAAGTGGTCCCTTCTAGCTGGCAACCGACAGGCGCGGCCAGCGGTCCCTTCTTGGTGGCGAGGTACTTCAGCGCGGTCAACGCCTGCGCCGCCGGGGTGGCCAGCTGCTTCTTTGAACCGAGGTTCTCCTTGAGTCGGTACTTGACCACCATGAGACGGTGCTCCCGCATCCGCCGCCCGAGGTTGTCTCGCTGTAGGTACACTTTCACGCCCGCCCCGTCGAGCACCGCGCGGACCAATCCCGGACTGCAACAACTTCGGGGAGCCCAGGCTGCCGAGCGACACGATTACCTCGGGCCGGCCCGTGAGCGCGGAGGGGCGGAGCTTTCAATCCCTCTACCGATCGTTGTCGTGGTGCGTGGTGTAGTGGCCGCACTCGAGCCGGGCTATTCCAGTTTTGTGATCGCCGGTGAGAATTCGGCGGTCATCGAGGCAGGTGAAGCACCACGTCATGGCGTTCACTTTACGGGTCCCTCCCGCGAGGATCACACCACCCAGGTGACGTATCGCGCCCCAGGTTGGGCCGCTTCGTCGGCGTGCCGCTGGGTGACTTGGTAGCTGTACCCGCGCGTCTACGCAACAACGGGAGGTGGCACTTCGGCTACCCTGCATGACACGTTTGGGGGCGCTCGTGCGCGGCGGTGCCGAGGGTGTGGTTGGCACGTTGGCGATGGACTTGCTTTGCTACCCTAACGGACTCTTGATTAGGACCCGGCCCCTGCCCCAAACTGGTATCGGCGGGAAGAACGACCACGTTGTCGACCAATTAGGTCTGACCTACTGCCGCAAAGACGGCCTTGTCGGCGTTCTTCCCGCCCCTGCCACACTTCCTTGTTCAGAGGCCTCCTAGCCCGGCACCATCCGCTGACCGACCGTACCCGGGGTAACAGGGCTGCCTGCCAATCCAAATCCTCCGCTCTCCTATGGAAGGGCGCTGTTGCGGTTAGCGATCGTCATGCGGCGCTGGCCGGTTTGCTTCGGGACGTCGAGCAGTAGGTCGTCTTGGCGTCCGCGGCAGCCGAGGTGGTGCTCAGCCTGAGGGTAGGAGCGCTGCGTCGAAAAACGCCAGCTCCAGGTGCATCGCCCGCCGGTAGGCCGCGCGCACAGCTGGCCTGTCATCGGCGTGTTCGTCGAGTAGTCGTTCCAGCCGCGATGCCAATGCCTCGAAGCTCGGGTCGGCGTAGGTCTGCACCCACTGCGCGTAGGGTCCCGCCGCACCCGCGTCCAGCGCCGCGCCAAGCCATGCGTAGAGCCGCATGCATGGAGTCATCGCCGCGAACACCATCCCCACCCCGCCCGTCGCAGCGGTCGCGAGCAGGAACTCGGTGTAGGCCAGGGTCGCCGATGCAGGCTCGACGCCGGCCATGTCGATGCCCCACCGGGCGGCGTAGGAGGCGTGCAATCCGAGCTCCTCCCGTACCCCGGCGAGCAGATCGGCCAACGCGAGCAGCGTGGGTGTGTCGGGGCTGTGAGCAAGGGCCAGGGCGTAGGCGCGGGCGAAGGACTCCAGAAAGAAGGCGTCCTGGGCGAGGTAGCCCGTGAAGATCTCACGGGCCAAGGAGCCGTCACCGAGGCGACACACGAACGGATGCGTGAGCGCCTCGGACGCCAAGTCGCTGTTTTCCGACCACAACTGAGTCGACAGCGTCATACCACGGCCATGTCCCAGAACGCCACCTCGTGTGACAGCACGTCGCCCACCAGCTCGTCGTGCCCGTCCAGGATCGCCAGCTCGCCGAGCGCGTCCACGTAGCCCGCAAAGCCCGGGGCAGTCCAGTGCTCCACGAACTCCCCGAACGGGGAGGTACTCGACGCGGCGGAGGCCCACGCGAGCAGGTACACCCGTTCGAGGACCCACAGCGCCGTCACCGCCGCCTCGTAGGGCGCGGCATCCAGCCGCCCCAGCAGCTCGCCGTAGGCGAGCGTCGCCGGGAGCGCTGGCTGCCCCAGGTCAATCCCCCGCCGCGCGGCCTGGACCTCGAACCAGTCCAGCTCCGCAACCAGCGCGACGCATCCCCCGGCGAGCACTGCCTGAGCTGGCCGCGGCGCGCGTGCCAGCAGCCGGGCCTGGAAGGTGAGCAAGTCACCGACGAACAGGGCGTCCTGTCCCAACCACCGGTCAAACGCCGAGTCGGTAATCGTGCCCTCACGCACCGCATCAAGAAACGGATGCCGGGTAGCGGCGGTCCAGAGACGATCAAGCACGCCCCGAAGAATAGCCACGCTGGGCGTCCCGGCTGGGTGTGGCCGTTGAGGTCGGCGGCAACGTATCCGAGCTCCGGCCCGATCGCGGCGCTCACTCACGCTGATCTCACACGGCTCGCCGACCTCAACGGCCGCGCCGCATCCCGGGTAGTCGTTCCTTGGGCGACAGGCTTGGATGGAAGCGGCCAGCTGGGCCGCGTCGGGCATCGCGCTCAGTTGGCATCCCCGTTCGCCGGCGGACTCGGTGCTGAGGAGCCCTTGACTAGACCGGCCCCAATGGTTCGACACGCTTGAGGAACGAACGAACGGCGAGGTAGTCGGCGAGCGGTTGCTTGTGCCCCCCGCAGGCCACCCAGACCTTCTCCCGGTCGGGAGTGTGCAGCCTGGGGTTGTTCCACACAACCGCCCAGGTCGCGAAGGCCCGGCATGCCTTGGCCGAGCAGATCGCTGGGCTCTCATTCTCGCTCACCAGGCCAGTCTGCAGCCTTGCGCCACACCACTGGAAGTGGGCAGCGTTTCACACAAGCCGAACGTTTTTGGGACAGACCTGAAGCCAGTCGGTACAACGTGCGCGCACCAGCCTTCATGGTTCTCGGCCCCGGGCTGACCTCCCCCATCCCAGAGCCTGCTATCAGCCGTTCTGGGTGGCTGGCAAGGAGGCCCATCCCGTGTACGCCGTGAGGTAATCAGGTTGCGTGCGTGCAGATCAGCTTTCCGGTGTCGAGGCACGTCCAGCCGTGCTCGTCGTCGGTGATCCACACCGCGGCGCAGCATGGGCAGCGCCCCGTGCTGTGCTGCCTGCCGACCAGTTCCGTCGTCCCCGGCTGCAGCCGCTCGGTGCCGGGGCAGGGGGCAGTGGCCTTCGGCGAGCAGGCTTTCGCGGGTACTGTCCCATGACGTAGCTGCGGCCCCTTCGCGGATGAACGCGACTTCCTCGGCTGAGTCGTTGGCGGCGTGATTGGCGGGGCAGCGCATGACGCCCACGACAGCCATTCTCACAGCCTGGCGTCGGTCTCGGTATTGGAAGAATCTCCAATATCGACGCTCTTACCGGGCGAACCTGTTTCGTCCGCAAGGTCGAAGCTTCTGAAGAACGACTTTTCTTCGTTCGGCCTTACCATCCAGCGGTTATCGCCCATGGGTCGGCCGTACAGCCCGAGGTGATTGAGTAGCCCGCGCGGGTTGCCGCCGAAAAGATCACCAGAGAGGCGAAGCTCGACCTCAGGGGGAATGCTCATAATCTCGTTGCGGGTAACGCTGGTTGGAAAGACGCACGGTCGCGGGCCCGTCCAGAGTCGTGCAGTGGGTGTTGAGCGGCGGCCCGTACACGGTCTGGTCGCATGTGCGGCAGGTCCAGGTGGTGTGGCCGCCGTCCGTGACCGAGGCAAGCCTGATGGCCTACCAACACCTCGTTCGGGCCGAGTATGTGCCGTTTGGGGCAGCGGGCGGGTGGCTGGATAATCACGGAGCCTGCCGGGTAGATGGAGACAACCGCACATGGCCCCGGTGCTGTCAGCGTCTGCGTGGGTCATGCTGGCACGGGGAGTGGTCGGAGCCCGCATCGACACCAGTAAGGAGTCACAGCCGAAACCGAGAAGACTCTCGCAGTCGACGTGTACGCGGTGGTCCACCTACAGCGTCATGCTGATGCGCACCACGTTGGGGTCGACTAGCCTGAGGCGCGGCTACGTACCCACGCGGCTCGCCCGCGCTGACGCCCGCTCGGCCGCCTGCGTGTGCTCGGCGGCGGTGACCACCACCGCATCGGAGCCCGGATACACCGTGGCCTCGTGGTCGGTCACGAGCCAGCGCACCACATAGGGTGGCGAGCCGTCTTGGGAGCGGACCTCGATGATCTCCGCGTGCTGATCATGCCGTTCGGTAGTCGTGCCCTTGACCACCAGGAAGTCTCCCACCTTCGCTTTCATCGCC
>DATIOP010000392.1:0-3045 GCA_035472975.1 Gemmatimonadales bacterium | reverse complement strand
CCTGATCAACAGTCTTGCCGCCAAGGCTCCCAACGTCACCGTGACTTCGGCGTCGGGAGAGCCGGGAGCATCGTCGTTCATCCAGGTCCGCGGCCTGACAACCATCAGCGCTCAGGATGGCCAGCCGCTCATCGTGGTGGACGGCGTACCGGTCGACAATTCCATCAGCTACAACAACCCGATCTCCGGCGCGCTCAACAGCAGCTCGTCGCCGTCGAACCGGGCCATCGATATCAATCCCAATGACATCGAGAACGTGGAAGTGCTGAAGGGTCCGGCCTCGAGCGCGGTGTACGGCTCGCGCGCCGGCTCGGGCGTCATCCTGATTACGACGAAGAAGGGCCGTCCCGGCCCGACCCGCTACTCCCTCCGCACGTCCCTTTCGGTCGATCAGCACGCCAATCTCCCGGACTTCCAGAACAAGTACGGGCTGGGGACCGGAGGCGCACCGCCGGCCTGCGTCGAGGGAGGCGCGACCAATTGCCGGGTCGGATTCGGCGAAGCGGGGAGCTGGGGGCCGTTGCTGGCCGCGGGAACCCCGACCTTCGATCACTCCAACGAGATGTTCCAGGACGGCTACCAGACGGACAATGCCTTGACCGTGTCCGGCGGTGGCGAACGCACCACGTTCTATCTCTCGGGCGAGTACAACAACAACCGCGGCATCGTCGTCGGCGACAACAACAGCTACCGGCGCATTGCTATCCGGTTCAACGGTGCCCACCGGGTTTTCGAGAACCTGAAGGTCGGCGCCAACATCTCCTACGTGGACGCCCAAGGCGGCGCCGTGGTAAGCCGGAACAGTACGGACGGCCTGCTGCTGGGCGCCTGGCGCACACCGCCCGACTTCAACAACAAGCCGTACCTCGATCCGGTGAGCGGGCTCCACCGTTCGTTCCGATTCCCCAATCCGGGTCCGGGCTCGGAGCAGCTGTCCCGGAGCTACGATAATCCGTTCTTCGTGGCCAACGAGGCCGAGTCTACTACCGACGTGAGCCGGGTCCTCGGCGGTGTCAGCGCCGACTGGAATGCGAACGCGTGGCTGACCTTCAGCGAAAACCTGGGCTACGACTACGCCAACGACGAACGGCTGCAGGGCTATCCCTGGTCCAATTCGAATACCACGGTGGCGGGAGTGAACGGCGTTGGCGGACTCAACGCCGGGTACATCAGGAATTCCCAGGTCGACCAGACCTTCACCGCGACGGCCAAATATCGCATGTCGCAGCAGTGGGCCGGAACGGTCATGGTCGGCCAGAACCTCAACTCGCAGACTTATCGCACCCGCCAGGTAGTGGGTACGACGCTGATCACGCCGAAACCGTTCAATCTGGGTAACACCGCGGCGCAGCGTCCGCCGTACGACTTCGAGTCAACGGTGCGGCTCGAGTCCTACTTTGCGCAGCTAAGCGCCGACCTGTGGGATCAGCTGTTCCTTACCGCCGCGTTGCGCAATGACGGTGCGAGCACCTTCGGAGCGGAGAACCGGCGCAACTGGTATCCCAAGGCGAGCGCCGCCTGGACCTTCCACCGCGGTGAAGTAGGAGAGAACAAGTTCCTCACCTACGGGAAGCTCCGCGCGGCCTATGGCCAGAGCGGTACGCAACCGGCGCCTTATCTGCTGGCCAGCACGCTCGTGACCTGGGCGGCGGCAGACGGAGGGTGGGGACCGTCCATCGGTAGCAGTCAGGGTGGAGCTGGCGGGCTGGTCACCAACTACAACCTTCCAACCCAGCAACTCGGTCCGGAACGGGTCAAGGAATTCGAGACCGGTTTCGACGTCGGTCTCCTTCGAGACGCGGCCGATCTGAGCTTGACCTATTACCGCAGCTTCTCGACCGACGTGATTCTTAACGTGCCGGTCGCGGGGAGCAGCGGGTACACCGAGAAGCCGGCGAACGCGGCCGAGCTTCGCAACTTCGGCTGGGAAATCGCGCTGAACGCGCGCCCGGTGAACAAGCGGGAGTGGGGTTTCGATTTCGGCCTGCAGTGGGCCAAGAACATGAGCCTGGTGACGGATCTGGCTGGAGTTCAGTTCGCTCCGTTGCCGTTCTCCGGCGGGACCAACGGCCTGAGCGTCCAGTCGGTCGCGGCGAAGAACCAGCGGCTCGGGGTCCTGTTGGGCTCGGACTTCGTTCGCTGCGGTCGCGGACTCACGGTCAATGGCATCGATATCGACCACACCGCGGGCCACTGTCTGGGCGCCCCGAGCAAGTCGTTGTACATCGACACACAGGGATATCCGATCCTCGACCAGTCGCAAAACTACATCATCGGTGATCCCAATCCCGACTGGACCGGATCGTTCCGGATGGGCTTCCGCTGGAAGAAGGTCTCGGTAACCGGGCTGCTGGACGTGCGGTACGGTGGTCAGGCCCATAACGGGACGCGTGGCGCGCTGAACCACTTCGGCACGTCGAAAGAATCTCAGGTCCTGCGCGACGGAGGCAACTACACCTTCGGCACCGACTACTTCAAGAAGGAGCACGTCGCCGGTCCGGGCGCCGGCCTGGCGGTACCGCTCAACGAGGGGTGGTTCACCGGAGCGGGCGGGATTTTCAACGGCGCAACTTCCCAGTTCCTGGAAGACGCGTCCTATGCCAAGCTGCGGGAAATCTCCATCGGATATCTGTTCGACGACGCGTGGGTGCTGAGCGGCCTCGGATTCAACTCGATGGAGGTCCGGGTCGCGGGACGGAACCTGCATACCTGGACCGGGTACAGCGGCATCGATCCCGAGACCTCCGTGCTTGGCTCGGCTTCGGCGCTGCGCGGGGTTGATTACTTCAACAACCCGCAGACCAGGTCGTGGGTCTTCTCACTAACCCTGAACCGGTGAGGCCAGCCATGACACGCTCTCGCAAACTAGTCATGTGCGCGGCCCTGACGATGCTCTCCGCCGCGTGCGACAACTTCCTCACCGGACCCGGCATCGACCAGAATCCCAACGGTACGACTGAATTGTCCAAGCCGGGCCCGCTCTACACCTCGATCCAGGCGCTGCAGTCGGTGCAGTTCGAAGGTAAGCTGGCCCGGAGTGCCCTG
>DATIOP010000391.1:0-2876 GCA_035472975.1 Gemmatimonadales bacterium | reverse complement strand
TCTTCTGGCGGCGGGCCAGCTCGAGTACCGGCGAGTTCTTCACCTCCGGTCGCGCGGCGCCGTGGTGGCTGGTCGGCGTCTCGATGGTGGCGACCACCTTCAGCACCGACACGCCGAACCTCGTCACCAACCTGGTGCGGGAGCACGGTGTGGCCGATAACTGGGTGTGGTGGTCGTTCCTGCTCACCGGGATGATGACGGTGTTTTTCTACGCCCGGTTGTGGCGGCGGTCGGGAGTGCTCACCGACCTCGAGTTCTACGAGCTGCGCTATTCCGGACCGGCCGCGCGCCTGCTCCGCGGCTTCCGGGCAGTTTATCTCGGCCTGCTCTTCAATTGCGTGATCATGGCGACCGTCAACCTGGCGGCGGCCAAGATCGCGAACGTGGTCCTGGGATGGCCGATGGAACGGACGCTGCTCGTCTGCTCCGTCATGACCATCTTCTTCGCCTCGGTCTCCGGGCTTTGGGGCGTGCTGGTCACTGATTCGATCCAGTTCTCCATCACGATGACCGGGACGATCGCGGTCTCCTACTTCGCGCTGCAACGCCCGGAGGTGGGAGGGCTGAGTGGTCTGTTGGCCAAGGTCCCTGCCGACACGCTGCATCTCCTGCCCGACTTCGGCGACTGGGGCCCGGCGGTCACCGTCTTCATCATGCCGATCACCGTGCAATGGTGGTCAGTTTGGTACCCCGGCGCCGAGCCGGGCGGCGGGAGTTATATCGCGCAGCGCATGCTGGCCGCCAAGACCGAAAAGGATGCGGTGACCGGCACCCTGCTCTTCAACGTGATGCACTACGCGCTGCGCCCCTGGCCCTGGATCATCACGGCCCTCTGCTCGACTCTGGTCTATCCCCAGCTCTCCGATATCGCGCACGCGTTCCCCTACGTGGATCCGAGTCTCATCGGGCACGATACCGCGTACCCCGCCATGATGCGCTTTCTCCCGGCTGGATTCCTCGGCCTGGTCGCGGCGGGCACGCTCGCGGCTTATCGCTCGACCATCGAGACCCACCTCAACTGGGGCACTTCGTACCTGGTGCACGATCTTTACCGGCGGTTCCTGCGGCCCGACAAGGATGAGCGACACTACGTGCTGGTAGGCCGGCTGACCACGGCGGGACTCATGGTCTGCGCCGCACTGACGACCTACGCGCTCAGCACCGCCAAGGATGCGTTCGACCTGATCCTCTCGATCGGCGCAGGCACCGGCCTTCTGTATCTGTTGCGCTGGTTCTGGTGGCGGGTGAACGCCTGGAGCGAGATCGCGGCGATGGTCTCGAGCTTCGTCGTCGCGGTAGGGTTCCACCTGCTGAGTCGTGCGGGTCACCCGGTGTCCGCCCCGGTGATGCTCCTGATCAGTGTGGCCATCACCACATGCGTCTGGATCGCAACCGCGTTCCTCTCCGAGCCCACTGAACGCCGCCGGTTGCTCGACTTCTACCGTCTCGTCCGGCCCGCCGGACCAGGGTGGAATGAGGTGCGCGCGGAGGCCGGGGTGGGTCCGTCTCCCGACAGTCTGCCTCAAGCGTTGCTGGGCTGGGTACTGGGAATCGGCTTCGTGTACTCCGCGTTGTTCGGAACCGGGAGTTTTCTCTACGGCAGAAATACGCTCGGACTCTTCTGGCTGGTGATTTTCATAGTGACTGGCGTTGGCCTGTGGAGGGTGGTGCCGAGGATGTGGCGACTCAGTCAGACGTCCCAGAGCAGCTGAGGATATTCTCCCGCCTCGACCAGGCGACGAAGCATCGTCGAAACCTGCGGCCGATCGTCGGGATGAGTGAGACCGAATCCTATGCCGCGGGTGGGAAGGACTTGGACCTCGATCCTGTCCGCGCGGAGCAGAGAGTCAATTGCCTCGGGCAGCACCAATTCCTGCTCGGGGCCCGGATTCGAGGCGACAAATTCCGCGAAACTCTGTTCCAGCAAAGGGAAAATCGCGGGGGTGAACGCCCAAAGGTTCATCGAGACCAGGACATCGCCGGAAAATTCCCGGCTCGAGCCGGACACGAGACCGATGAAGTTGCCCGCCTCTCCGGGACGGAGCTGCCTCGCTTCGGCGATTGAGCGAAGTCTCCCACCTGCGTCCATCCTCAGCAGAGCGCGGTTCACGCCCAGCGTACTACTCACCGTGTTCTCCAACCGATAACCGAGCACGGCATACTGCGGGGTATCGCCAGTGAGCGGGCTAAGAAATCGGAAAGCCGCTTCCAGTGCGTCGCGACCGTAGAAATCGTCGGCGTTGAGCACGACGAACGTTCCCGACACCGCTGTCCGCGCGCTGAGCAACGCGTGGACCGTTCCCCAGGGACGGCTCCGCGGCGTCCCGTGTGAGGGAACGTCGTCGTGCTGAAAGGCGAACTTCACTTCGGCGTGAGGGGAATATCGGCGGGACCAGCGGTCGAGCAGACCCGGATCGGTGCCGGGCCGGATGACGAAGATCAGGCGGTCAACCGAAGCCCGGATGGCGTCATAGATGGAGTACTCCATCAGGGTCGCACCACCCGGGCCAATCGCTTCCAGCTGTTTGGCGCCGCCATACCGGCTGCCGGCGCCGGCGGCGAGGATCACGAGGTTCAGCGCTGCGGCCCCAGCAGAATCGCGTTCGTCAGGAGCTTCGCTGTGCCGCGCCAGAATCCGCGGTAGACCGGATTGTCCGCGAACACGATGACTCGCCCGCTGCCCGAGTTCTCCACCGTGGCCCAGACCGAGTTCCTGAGATACTTCTCGGTGTTGTCGGGCCAGGTGAAGCCGGCGAGTGTCAGGTCCTTCCCGACGAAGACCACCGGATTCGCGCCGCGCTCGGAAGGCTTGAGCAGGCGACTCGATTCGATGAAGACCGGCAACTGATCTCGCTCGTAGCCGTAGGTGAGCCAGT
>DATIOP010000390.1:0-4083 GCA_035472975.1 Gemmatimonadales bacterium | reverse complement strand
CTGGCGAAGGTACCGTCCACCAGTAATGCCAGCCTCGAATCCCTGGCGATTTGTGCGACTGGTGTGAGATCGAGCACCCGCATCAGCGGATTGGTCGGCGTCTCGACGAAAATGGCGCGGGTTGCCTTGCGCACCGAGCGCCGCCACAGGCGGGGCTGGTCGGGGTTCACGTAGGTGACGTCGATGCCGAGGCGGCCGAATTCTTCGTCGAACAGCCGCTTGGTCCCGCCGTAGATCCCGGAGCTGGTGACCAGATGGTCTCCCGGGCGCAGCACCGCGAGGTGTGCCAATGCGGTCGCGGCCATGCCGCTCGACACGAAGACGGCGGCCTCGGTGCCTTCGAGCAGGGCGTACTTCTTCCCCAACGCCACCTGATTGGGATTGTTCCCGTAGCGCGAGTACATCACCTCTTCCGCCGAACCGACCGGATTGGTGAAGGTGCTGCTCTGCATCACAGGGGGAACGACTGGAGTCCAGTCAGGGCGGCGATGCGGGTCGCCGTGAATGGCCAGCGTAGACAGGCCGTAGCGACGCTTCACAGGAGCGGAAGCGGAGCGAACGTAAGTCCTTCCTGCCGGACGAGCCGGAGCCGGACCAGAGTGTCGAGCGCGTCCTGAGCCCGCTCTGCATCCCATCCCAGGTGCTGTCCCATCGTCTCGGCATCCGCGGCTCCGTGCGCGTGAAGTCGTTCGAAGACTTCCTGGGCTTCACGGTCCACCAGGCCCAGCAAACGGGGACAACCGTCGGGTGATTCCTGCACCACCACCGCCAGCGCGTGATGCGTCAGAACATGCTCGATCGTTTCAGTGTGATCCTCGCGCAGCCCGCCCAGAATGACGATCACGTCGTCAGTCTTTTCGAGCAGCAGCTGGGCGACGACCTCATCGGCGCAGCTGAAGTCCACCAGCCCCACCGAAGAAAAGTCGAGGAGAGCGGTGCCGCCCTCGAGCCCGGCGATGGTCTGCCTGATACTGGTGCGCACCGCACGTCCGGTGGCCCGGGTAACGAGATCGGAATAGGACGTGTTGACCGTTTCCCGCAGCACGCGGTCCACCCGGATGGTATGCATCATGTGGCTGGAGCACCTTCCTTCGCGGGGATCACGATCTGGAGCTGCGCGCCTGGAAATGGCGCCAGCGATTCGGTCATTGGGACATCCTCATCCCAGGGCGGCACGATGGCGAGTCGCGCCGTGCCGCTCCGGATGGACAACTTGCCCTGCCAGCGCAGAAGGTAGCGCTTGATGCCCGGGAGTCCCTGGCCCCGGCCAGGATCTCGAAAACGGCTGACTTCCTGGATCACGGCGGCCTCGAGCGCCGCGGCGTCGCCCCAGCGGTCGCCGAACCGGCGAGCCTGAGTGGCTTCGAGCGAGCGGCGGAAGCCCACTCCCGCATCTCCCACCGCAATTACGACCACTCTCCTGCCGCCGAGCCTTCGACGGAAGGTATACGCGTGTACCGCTACCCATCCACTCGTACCGGAGTGCTCCACAATATTCTGACAAGCCTCGGAAAGCGCCATGCCGAATCTTGCGGTCGCGGCGGGCTCCAAGCCGAGCTCGTTGGTCAGAATGCGCGCCGCCCCTTCCTGAATCCTGCCAACTACGCCATGAACGTCCTCCATGGCCCGCACCGCAGTCACACCGAGCAGCACATCCGACATTTCTTCGACCTTGACCTTCGGCACCTTGCCGTGAATCTCGAACAACTCGGCGGCGGGACCGAAGAATCCCGCTCGCACCCAGTAGCGCCGGACCTCGTCGGCCTCGGGCACCGCGAAGGCAGGGGGAGGACCTCCTGCCTCCTTGACCGCCTGACCTGCTGTCAGCATGCCAATCAGGCCGTACGGTGACGCCCACTGCGCCCCGCGGGCGTCGAACAGCATCCGGTCGGTGATCGGTCCGGCGGAAAAGGAGTGGGCGAATTGCTCGAAGCCCTTGTCATCGAAGAATGCAGGGATTTCGACGACTCGGCTCATACCGAGCTCGTGGCGGAAGCAGTGGCCAACCTTCCGCGGAGCAGCCGCGCCAAGTCGCTGGCTCCACGGAGCATCGCATTCCGCGCCGCCAGGCGGGTCGCCTCGCGGGTTGCGGACTGGGGGCCATCACCCGCCAGGAGGCGGCTCATCATCGCGGCCCCGAAGACGTCGCCGCAGCCCGTCGGGTCCAGCGAGTCAACCGGCGGAGCCGGGATCAGCTCAGTGCGGACGGCGGTCGATGAGATCGAACGACCTGCCCAGCCGTCGAATCCCGGAGCCGCAACATAAACGGAGCCCCTGGGGCCGAGGGTTACCAGCAGCAACGAGACTCCCGCCTCGATGGCGCCCGCGGCGAGCGCCATCGGGTCGGGCCAGAGCTGGCGCATTTCATCCTCGTTCACCTGCACCACGTCGAAGCACCGAAGCCACTCCAGCGGATCGCTCAACGGTTTGAGAACCCGGATGCCGTCCTGAGGCATGCCGAGGAAGAGGCTGTGCAAGTCGCCATAGATCGGACGACGGTAGGCCTGACGTAGCGCCTGCGCGGTGCCAAGCTCCATCTCGAATCCGGAAATGAAATTGACGTAGAGAGCGTCGAGGTCCTGCACCATCGGGCCCAGCTCGCTCCAGGTCCAACCGGGAACTCCGCCCGACATCCGCTCGCACCGCCGTTCGGCCGATTGGTAGCGCAAGACCACGCGGTTGTTGGGCACCGGCACTTCGACGCAGCGGACCCCAGGGGCCACATGGGCCAGGGAGCGGATCAGATCGGTGGCACGGTCGCGGAGGTCGCTCCCTACCTTTATCAAGG
This sequence comes from Gemmatimonadales bacterium, assembly GCA_035472975.1. Lineage (GTDB taxonomy): Bacteria > Gemmatimonadota > Gemmatimonadetes > Gemmatimonadales > GWC2-71-9 > DATBGE01. The sequence continues at coordinate 1,295 of DATIOP010000390.1, read as the reverse complement.
GAACGATTTCCCAGTCGTCGGGAAGCGCGGCGTCGAAGCCGGCCAGGGCATACGCGATTCCCCCCCATTCCTCAACCGGTGGTGCGGCGGGGTCGCGTCCGTAGATGACGTCCCAGACCAGGGAACCGAGAACGCCGAGCTTAGGCATGCTAGGCAGTTTCCCTCAGCATGTGACGATCCCTGCATCGACCTGTTCCAGGAAAGCTCGTGCCGCGCCGAAGACTCCCGCCGTTCCGGGCAGCGCGCCTGGCACGATCCGGCAGACCTTTACCGCCGGGCGGAACGCTCGACGGGACACCTCTCGCTGCAGCGGCTCGAACAGACTCGGTCCCGCCAGAGTGACTCCGCCGCAGATCACCACCGCTTCCGGATTGAAGATGTTGATGAGGCTCGCGACTCCCGCGCCGAGGAACTTGGCCGTGTCGCGGACTACCTCGAGCGCGAGATCGTCATCGGCGTGGGCCGCTTCGTAAACCGTCTGCGCCGTCACCTTGCGGAGGTCGCCCCCGACATAAGAAGGAAGGGAACTCACCGCTCCGCTCTCGATCGCCTCCACGGCGCGGAGCGCGATGTTGGGACCCGAGGCGTATGCCTCGAGACACCCGTAATTCCCGCACTTACAGCGGCGGCCGTTGGCGTCGATCGTCATGTGGCCGACCTCTCCGGCGATGTCCGACGCCCCATGGTACAACTTCCCGTCCAGGATGATGCCGCCGCCGATGCCGGTCCCAATCGTCATGCCGATCGCATGCCGGGTTCCACGTGCCGCACCCTGCCACCATTCGCCGAGCACGGCGCAGTTGGCGTCGTTGTCGAGCGCGGTAGGAAGCTTGAGACCCTTCATCATGCGGTCGCGCAACGGCATGTTGACCCAACCAAGGTTGGGCGTCAGCAGCACGATCCCCGCGTGAGTGTCGAGCGGTCCTGGGGCCCCGATTCCCACTCCGATCGGCTTGAGTTCCGGCACGATCCGGCGTGCTTCCTCCAGGCTCTCCTGCGCGGTGGAGATGATCCGGTCCACCACGGCGTCCGGGCCTTGCTCCGCCCCGGTCGGCACCGACCGCACTCCATGGATGGCGCTCCCATCCTCGGCGACACAGCCGGCGACAATATTGGTTCCGCCCAAATCGATTCCAATGATGTGGCGCATGCGTTGACCGGGAACATGGGACGAATGACTGAGAAGAAAGAATGATAGAGAGACAAGGTGAATCTCTCTACCTCGACGCCCCCGTGATTTCCCGCCAGACCTGGTCAACCTGTTTTGTTCCATGCCCAAAAATATGGTAGCGTTG